>JAEZMP010000698.1 GCA_023442215.1 Pseudomonadota bacterium | reverse complement strand
GTGCCACGGCGGCGACCTGCGCGGCAGCGGCCGGCTTGGCTTCAGCCGCAGGCGCCGCCTCGGCACGCGCAATCATCACTTCCGTGCCCGGCTTCACCGGCGGCATGTCCGGCGAGGCGTTGGCGATCATCAGGTCGCGCACCTCGGGGCCGGTCACGCCCGGCAACTCGGCCGGCGGCTTGGCGAGGCTCGGCACCGCATCCTGCAACGCCCGCTCGTTATGCGGCGTGGAAAGTGGCGAGCTCTTCACCGAGTAGACCGCCGTCGGGCCGGCGCCCATCGTGCTGTTCGAGGCCAGCATGATCGACCGCGCATCGCGGTTGATCGTGCCCGGCACCGGCGCTCCCGGCTTGCCCGGCTCCGAATAGGTCGCCAGCAGCTGGGCGGTATCGTCCACGTCCATCGGTGCCTCGCCGACATATTCGACGGACACGCGGGCGGACCCGGAACGCTTGAAATCGAGCAGGGAGGCCACCCGGGCGGACACGTCCACGAGGCGGCGGCGAGAGAACGGGCCGCGGTCGTTGACGCGGGCGATGATCGAGCGGCCGTTCTTGAGGTTCGTGACCTTGACGTAGGACGGCATCGGCAGCGTCGGATGCGCCACGGTAATCGAAGCCGTGTCGAAGGTCTCGCCACTGGCGGTCATGCGGCCATGAAAGGCGGCGCCATACCACGAAGCCATGCCCACCGCCTTGTAGTGCGGATCATGGGCCGGAGTGTACCAGCGGTTGGCGACCTTGTAGGGCTTCCCGATGATCGGGCCCTTCTTGCCGGCGTCCGTGGACGCGATGGCAATCGTCGAGGTCTTCGGCTCGAGGGAGGTGGTCTTGGTGTTTGCGTTGCAGCCGGCGACGGCCAGGCAACCCGCGGCGAACCCGATATTCACGACAGCCTTGCGGATCGATGCCGATCGGGCGACCGACCTGTCGCCCCCGGATTTCCGACCGATCGCGGCCTCCTCGTCCATATCGGACGGGACCGCATGCGCGCTGCTGCTGCCGTCGAAGCCCGTATTCGCCATACCACCTCACTCGGTCGCGCCGCGGCAAGCCGGCGGCGCAGGCAGAGGATGAGCGCGTCGAAGACGACCCGACATCCGATCAAAACGAACGATGCAGCCTCGGCCGCCCGCTCTTTATCCGCGCGGCCCGATCGAAGCGGCCGCGCGTCTCCTTGCCAGCAGGGTCAACCCCGTTGTCCGGACGGTGAAGACGTTAACGACTTCGTTCCGTCTAGCCAACCCCATAAGGGCCGGGTCCCGCCTGATGCCTTCCGGAACGTTACCCCGAATGGCAGCATCCGCTGCAAAGGCAACCATCCCGGCCGGTCGACCGGCCCCGGAGAGGGCCGGCGATCTTCCCGTCACGCACCGGCACCGGCCAAAGCGTTGGGTCCGGATGCGCCCCTATTCGATCATGGCGGATTGAGGCGTCAATGTGGCTCGACGGCGCTGCGCCCGGCCTACATTCGGGTTTATTGCGGCGGAATTGGAATGTTCTTGAGGTGTTCCGCCTTCTTACCCGCGTCTTCTCGAACGCCGGCGGTCCGCGTTCCGGAGGCCGCAACACCGTGATTCTCTTTCCCTTTGCTCCCTTGGTCCGGCTTGCCTTGGGGCGGAATAAGGCAGAAGCTGCAGCCACATTCGCCATGAAGCCGCCACGCGTCATGCGAGCGCTGTGCGTCCTGGCGGCTCGAAGTCCGGTTGTCGACAGGGCCTTTTATGAAGCGTTTCGCGGTTCCGGTTCTCTTTCTGCTTGCCGCCGGCTTCTGGCTCTGGGGCCTGCACGACATCGTATCGCTCGCCGTCAACGGCGAATGGGTCTCCGGCATTCCCAAGCAGCGCATCCTCGCCGAGGGCGTGGTGAAGCTCATCGTCGGGGTGCTGTGCTGCACCGGTGGTGTCCGCCTGTCGTCCTGAGGCCGTCGGGCGCGGCGGCGGCGCCCGCGAGCCCTTTGCTTCCCGTGCGGCTTCCCCTATTCAGTCGGCACGCGCCGGTTCCGGGGCCATAGCACCGGAGCCGGGCAGCGCGCCAGACAGAGCAGCGGGAGCAACCTCCATGGAAGCCGCCTCGTGAGACCCCCCGCTTCCGGCAGCGGCCTGATGTTCCGAAACCCGGTGCTTGCCGTCTTCCTGATCATCGCGATCGGCGGCCTCGTGCGTCTCGTGTTTGGCGCGTCGCTCGGTCTCGGCATCGACGAGAGCTACATGGTCGCATCCGGCCGGGTGCTCCATCTCGGCTATTTCGACCATCCGCCCGCCTCGTGGTGGCTGACGTGGAGCGCTTCCCGCCTGTTCGGCAGCGAATCTCCCCTCGCCGTCCGGCTGCCGTTCATCGTGCTGTTCGCGCTATCGACGTGGCTGATCTACCGGCTCACGGCCGCGCTTTACGACGCCGCGGCCGGGGTCGCCGCTGCGCTCATCCTCAATCTTGTTCCCGTGCTCGGAGTGACCAGCGGCACCTGGGTGCTGCCGGACGGGCCGCTGTGCGCCGCGCTGCTCGGGGCGGCGCTCTGCCTCGTCCATGCCCTCGAAGCGAAGCGCCCGGCGAGCTACGGCTGGTGGCTGATGACGGGCCTGCTTTCGGGGCTGGCGCTGTTCTCGAAATATACCGCCGGTGCCGTCATCGCCGGTGCCGTCATCTATCTGGCGACGTCGGCGCGCCACCGCAGATGGCTTCTTCGGCCGGAACCCTATCTCGCCGCCCTGGTCGCGCTCGCGGTGTTCAGTCCGGTGATCGTCTGGAACGCCGGCAACGGCTGGGCGTCGCTCGCCTTCCAGGGTGGGCGCGCCGCCGCCGCCCGCCTCAATCTCCTCGGCCCGGTGCGCACGCTGGCCGGCGAAGCGCTTTTTGTCCTGCCATGGATCTGGCTGCCGCTCGTGGTCGTCGCCGTCCGGACAACGCTGCGCGGCCCGTCGGAATGGCGCGGCTGGCTGCTCGTCTGCCTCGGCCTGCCGCTCGTCGTGGTGTTTCCTGTGATCGCGCTGTGGTCGAACCGGCAGATCCTGTTCCACTGGGCGGCACCGGGATATCTGATGCTGATCCCGCTGCTCGGAGAAGCAGTCGCGCGCCGACTTGCGGCGGGCAATCGCCTGACGCGCCTTTGGCTCAACGGCACCGTCGTGTTCGTGGTGGCGGTGGTGATCGCGTTCTCGCTGCTGGTGCGCTTCAATCCGCTGCCCGCGCTGTGGGCGAAGGACGGCCCCCTGCGCCAGCTTGCCTATGACGGCACCGACTGGACGGGCCTGCCGGCCGCCCTTGACGGGATCGGCCTTCCGCCGCGGCCGGACATGCTGGCCGCGGGTGTGAACTGGCGCGATTGCGGCAAGATCGATTACGGGCTCGGCGGCCGGACGCCGTTCATCTGCCTCAGCCAGGACGCACGCCAGTTCGGCTTCCGCGGACCGGGGCCGGCCGATTATCTCGGCCGTGACGTCGTGATCGTGCTGCGCGCGGGCGATCTCGGCCGGCTCGCGGTGCTCGCGCGGAACTTCAAGTCGCTTGAGGATCGTGGCACCATCCGCTTCCCGGTCAACGGCGACACCGACATCGACCTCCACGTCTTCATCGGACACGATCTTCTGGCCTGGCCATGATCTTCAGCCGTATCGGCACCGCGCTGTCGACGCTGCGGGACCGCAACCTCCTCAGCCTCGTGCCGCAGCCGATGCGGGTTCACGTCGCCCCGGCGCTGCGCGCCGGCATCGCCACGATCGTTCCGATCCTCGTCAGCGAGATCCGCGGACAGCCGGAGAT
>JAEZMP010000688.1 GCA_023442215.1 Pseudomonadota bacterium | reverse complement strand
CTGACCCGACACAAGCTCGCCACCGGATCAACCAACCCGGCATCAACGCCCGCATCTGATCGGGAGCACCAGGGCTTCCGCGCCGCCGTCGCCAGCAGCGCCGCCCCGTCTGTGAGGGGGCTTATAGAGGCCTGACCCGCGAACCGTCAACTACCGTCGTTCGAAAATTTTGCGCCGCCGGTGGATAATTTTGAGAATGCGAGGTGAAACAAAGACTTGCGGGCCCTCCCGGCGAAGCGTCTCCCGATTGGCGATGCCGTTCATCCGCCCTTGGACGGCCGAGAAAGGCCCACGACCGGCATTTCCAGCCGTGGGCGCGGTGTCCGGCAGGCAGATAGGGCCGTGCAGGACGCAGCTCGCGGCGGCAGAACAGCGCCCGGACGGAACCGGGATAAGGCAGGCATATAAGGGTACGCATATAGGGGTGGTGAATGGGACAGGCCGCGCCGCGGCCCGGCCCCATCGCGCGCTAATCCGTATTTACCGCATTTTTACCGCATTGGCGCCAGGCGGCAGACGTCGGCGGCGCCAATGCCCGGAGGAGCCCGGTTTTGCCGGTCGCCCCATTGTCGACACGGTCACAGGCGACCCATGGAACGGACGGATCGGCACCGACGACCGGATGCGGGCCGGCCTTCGTCGACGACGACGGCCGGCGGCGCGCCGGACTGACAGGCCGCCGCGCCCGGCAGGCAGACACTATGTGGTTGACTCGATGCCTGCACGACGACAGGGTCCGTCGCCAGCATTGCCCCTGCAGTCATCAGGGCGGTGCTGCCATTGCGAATGATCGAACGAGGCAGGCGTGACGAGGGAGTTCCGGCGGCTGGCATGAAACGCGGCGTGCATGGTCGAACCCGCAGTTCCGGGACGTCCCAGGGGCAGATCCTCCTCGGGCAGGAACCTCCGCTTTTCGTGGATGGCACCACGGAGACGCTGACCGCCCGGCGGGCTGTGAGCGTGCGATGGCTCCTGGGCACGGTGCTCACCGGCGTGACCTCCGTCGCTCTTATGGGCGGCGCGCTGACGGTCGCGCTCGACGGCAGCGTTTCGGTCGCCGCGCCCACCGGCTACGCCACCACCGCCAGCGCCCTTCTCGACAGCGCCTCCAGCCGCCTGCCCAAGAGCGATCGCGTCCAGGCACCGCCCGAGGCACCCGCCAACAAGCAGATCATCCAGGTCTCGACGGTCACAAAGCAGGGCGACAGCGACCTGATCCGGGTCAAGCCCTACGTCCACCTGTCGACCCCGCTCGCGACCTCGACGGATCCCGACGCCGGCGACATTCCGGCGTTCGATCCGCTGCAGGCCTTCACCGACACCAAGCTTTTCCCCGACCGCGCCGGCACGGATTCCATCTACGGCGCCGCCGTCGAGGGCGAGGTCACCGTCAGTTCCCACGACTTCCCCCTCGGCAGCCCGCTGATCGATCCCGACCTGACGCTGTCGTCCGACGAGGTCGAGCAGGTCGTGCGCGAGGACAGCCTGTTCAAGGGCGCCGATCCGAAGAGCTTTGCCGGGGGCGAAGCTGCCCCGCAGCAGGGCGACTTCGATCCGCGGTTCGCCTTCGCCTTCGCCGCCGTCGGCGCCGCGTCGTCGTCCTTCACGACGGGCCTTCAGGGACCGGACGTGAAGATCGTCACCGAAAACGTGTCGGAGGTCGCCAAGACCGGCAAGGCGGACGATCCCGCGGCGAGCGATGCGGCCGCCGCCGCGCCGGCCCGGACCTCGTCGGACCTGATCGTGACGGTCGGCAAGGGCGATACTCTCGTCAAGATTCTCACCGCCGCGAAGGCGCGCGCGACGGATGCCAAGGCCATCGCCCGGATCTTCTCCAAGGAGAACGGCATCGACGGCCTGACCGCCGGCGAGAAGGTGCGCATCGGCCTGCTGCCCGACACCGACGATCCCGACGTAATGAAGCCGGCCCGCGTCAGCCTCTACGACGCCACCTCCCACCTCGGCACCGTCGCGCTCGACGACGACGACCGCTATGTCGTCGCCGAGGAGCCGCAGGACGATTTCATCGAAGACTCCGCCGTCGAGGAGGCTGCCCCCGTCGAGACCGACGGCAGCACGCCGACGCTCTATGAGAGCCTGTTTCAGACCGCACGCCGCGAAGGCATGCCGGAGGCGCTGGTCGGCGAGATCGTGCACATGTTCTCGTTCGACGTCGACTTCAACAGCCGCGTGCGCGCGGGCGACAAGCTCGAGATGTTCTATGCCGACGACGCCGACATCGGCGACGGCGCGCCGCCGGACGTGCTGTTCGCAGCGCTCACCATCGGCGGACAGCAGAAGCGGCTCTACCGCTTCCGCGCGCCGGACGACGGCAGTGTCGACTATTACGATTTCAGCGGCCGCAGCGCGCAGAAGTTCCTGATGCGCAAGCCGATGAACGGCGGCATCTTCCGGTCGGGCTTCGGCGGCCGGCGCCACCCCATTCTCGGCTATGTCCGCATGCACCCGGGCGTCGACTGGGCCGCCCCGCGCGGCACGCCCATCGTCGCCTCCGGCAATGGCATCGTGAAGGAAGCCGGCTGGAAGTCGGGCTACGGCAAGTGGGTGCTGCTCGGCCACGGCAACGGCTACGACACCGGCTACGGCCACATGTCGCGCATCGCCGACAACCTGCGGCCGGGCCAGAAGGTCCGCCAGGGCCAGGTCATCGGCTATGTCGGCTCGACGGGCCTGTCGACCGGATCGCACCTGCATTACGAGGTGCACATCAACAACACCCCGGTCGATCCGCTGCGCATCCGCCTGCCCCAGGGGCGGGAGCTCAAGGGCTCCGTGCTGACGGCGTTCTCCAAGGAGCGCCAGCGCGTGGACGACCTCGTGGGCAGCAGCGGCGGCAAGCCGGCGGACGTCGCCCAGGCCAACTGACGCGCGCGCCGGCGGCGGATGCCGTCGGCCGCTCTCTCCCAGACCCGTCCTTGAACGGACTCGCCGCCGTCGGCGCGCCGGCGTGCGCGAATCTGTGCGTTTTTGATTGCTTCTTCAGCGGCGCGACGGCTCAATGGTCGCGCGGGCACCACAAATGGTCGCCTGGCGTTATAAAAATGCATCCAACAATGGATAAAACACGCGGAGCGGTTTGCCTGACATTCAGAGTTGTGACGCAGGAGGGGGTGCCGTGGCTACAGCCGGAGCCGATGAAGCCGTCGCGTTTGACCTTGCCAGCCGTGCCGACCCGCATCCAGGCCGAAGTCCGTTTCTTTCAAATCTCAAAATCCTGCCGAAGATTCTGATCGCCGTCGGCATTCTCGCCGTGGTCGCCGCCGGCATAACGGCGGTCGGCGTCACCGCACTGTCGAGCCTCGACGAGGCGGCGGGCCGGATGGACAATCGGGCCACCGCGGCGCTCGCCGCCGCCCGGCTGAACGCAGCCGTCATCGCGCTGAACCGCGGCGAGTTCCAGGTCGCCGTCGACCCGCTGCCGAAGAACCGCACCGCCGTCGAGAAGGCGATCGAGGCCGACAAGGCCGATACCGAGGCGCTGCTGGCACAGCTCGAGGCGCAGCTCGGCGGCGACGACCGGAAGCGCGTCACCAAGGTCAAGGACGTCTATATCCGCTACCGGGCCGAGTTGCAGAGCACGCTACGAACGGCCGACGAGATCACCGCGGAGACCCTCGCCGACGACATCGGCTATCTCCAGGACGGCGCGATGCGCAGCCGCGCTCTGGCCGAGACCCTCAGGACCCGCACCCAGGAAATGGCGAACGCGCTCGCCGACGACGTGAACGGGATTTCGGATGCGGCCCACGCGGAATATCGCCGGATCTCGCTGGTGATGATCGGGGTGGCTTCGGGCGGGATCGTGGCGGGGCTGGCGCTCGGCGTGCTCATCGCCCAGTTCGGCATCGCCCGGCCCATCGGCGCCATCGTCGCCACCCTCCAGCGCCTCGCCGCCGGCGACTTCTCCGCCGA
>JAEZMP010000686.1 GCA_023442215.1 Pseudomonadota bacterium | reverse complement strand
CTGACCCGACACAAGCTCGCCACCGGATCAACCAACCCGGCATCAACGCCCGCATCTGATCGGGAGCACCAGGGCTTCCGCGCCGCCGTCGCCAGCAGCGCCGCCCCGTCTGTGAGGGGGCTTATAGGTCCTGCCGGCGTCCGTCGTCAATCCGTCATCGCAAAATTCTCGTCGCGCCGACATCGGACCGCCTGCTGCCGCGGTTGCCAGACCGGGCGATTCACCGCGGAAACGCTGGCGTTTCGCGTGCTTCCGGCGCATCGCGCCTTGTGGATAACTTGTTTGAGATCAGAGGCCTGTGACGGGTTCCTAACATTCAGCCGGCATTGGACCTGCGCCGTCGCGGCGGCTTCGCTCGCCCTTCCGGGGCTCCGGAGCCGGCCTCCGGGCCGCTTCCGGGGCCGCGGGGCATGAGAGCCCGCCGGAATTCCTCCGTCGCGGCCGGCCCGGGCACCACGGCGAAGCGCGGGGCGTCGATCGCCACGCCGCTCTCTGCATCGATCACGGTCGGCACGGCCCCGCGGCCCGTTTCGGTATCGACGATGACGATACTCGCACCCTCTGGCGCGAAGTGGCGGTTGCCCCATGCGAGCAGCGTCCAGATCACCGGCCGGAAATCGAGGCCGCGCGCGGTCAGCACATACTCGTCGCGTGGCGGGCGCTCGCAGTAGCGGCGGCGTGCGAGCAGTCCGGATTCGACGAGGCCGTTCAGCCGCCGCGTCAGCATGTTCGGCGCGATGCCGAGGGTCTTCTGGAAATCGTCGAAGCGCGTCGTCCCCAGCACCGCCTGGCGGAGGATCAGAATGTTCCACCACTCGCCGACATGCTCGAGGCTGCGGGCGACGGGACACGGCAGGTCGATCAGGGTCTTGCGCTTCATGTCGCGAGGCTAAGGAGGCGCCTTGCATGTTGCAAGCCTCCTGGCATGAGCGCCGCCCCTCCCGGAGGACGACAAGGCGTGCGGCTTGCCGAAGTCACTATCATGTTGATAGTAACAGCGCCGCGATGGCGGCGCCGGGCAGGTGCATCGCCGGCCGGCCGCAGCAACAAGGGAGGGCTCCGCCCCATGACCGCATCACAGCGCATCGTCGTCACCGGCCTCGGCATCGTCTCGCCGCTCGGCAGCGGCACGAAGACCGCGTGGAGCCGTCTGACGGAAGGCCGGTCGGGCCTTCGCCGCCTGCCGGAGGAGATCGTGCCGGACGTGCCGGCGAAGGTGGCCGGCACCGTGCTCTCTATAGAAGAAGACCCGGAAGGCGGGTTCGACCCCACACGCGCCGTCGCCGCGAAGGACCTGCGCAAGATGGACCGCTTCATCCAGATGGCGCTCGTCGCTGCGGACGAGGCGCTCGAACAGGCGGACTGGCACCCGGATACGGAGACGGTGAAGGCAAGGACGGCGACGGTGATCGCATCCGGCATCGGCGGCTTCCCCGCCATCATGGAGGCGGCGGAGACGACCTTCACCCGCGGCGCGCGCCGCCTGTCGCCGTTCACGGTGCCGTCGTTCCTGGTCAATCTCGCCGCCGGGCAGGTCTCGATCCGGCATGGCTTCACCGGGCCGCTCGGCGCACCGGTCACCGCCTGCGCGGCGAGCGTGCAGGCGATCGGCGACGCGGCGCGGATGATCCTCGCCGGCGAGGCCGACATCGCCATCGCGGGCGGCGCGGAAGCCTGCATCCACCGTGTCAGCCTCGGCGGGTTCGCCGCCGCGCGGGCGCTTTCCACCGGCTTCAACGACACGCCGGAGCGGGCCTCGCGCCCGTTCGACAGCGACCGCGACGGCTTCGTCATGGGTGAGGGCGCCGGGATGCTGGTGATCGAGACGCTGGAACATGCCCTCGCGCGCGGCGCCGAGCCGCTGGCGGAACTCGCCGGCTACGGCACCGCCGCGGATGCCTACCACGCGACCGCGGCCCCGGCGGATGGCGCCGGCGCACAGCGCGCCATGCGGGCGGCGCTCGCCCGCGCCGGCATCGCGCCCTCGGCGATCGGCTATCTCAATGCCCACGCCACCTCGACGCCGGTCGGCGATGCCGGCGAGCTCGCCGCGATCCGCGCCGTGTTCGGCAACCATCCGGTCGCGATCTCCTCGACCAAGTCGGCGACCGGCCACCTGCTCGGCGCGGCCGGCGGACTTGAGGCGGCGTTCACGGTGCTCGCCCTGCGGGACGGGCTGCTGCCCCCGACGCTCAATCTCGACAACCCGGACGACGCGTGCGACGGGCTCGACGTGATCGGCTCCACCACCCGCGAGGCACGGGTGGACTATGCGCTCTCGAACGGATTCGGCTTCGGCGGGGTCAACGCCTCGGTCGTGTTCCGGCGCTGGTCATAAGGGAAGCGCACGCCGGCGGTTAAGGCGAAAAAAAGGCGGCATTAATTGCCGCTTCCGCCGCCGGACCGGCTTCGGTAAAATCCCCGCGCTCGTCCGGCATGAGGCCGGCGGGCGGCCGGGTTGAAGGCTTGTCCCTCGCAGCCTCGTCCAGCAATTCGCATAGCGACGTGAGGCTCGCACCCGCGTGATCCTGTCTGAGCACCTGCGTGTTTGCCGGCGCGCCGGCGGCTTTGCCGCTCGCGGCGCGGCGGTCGCCGGGCCGTGGCTGCCGTGAGCGCTGCAGCCGACGGCATGGAGACGCGAAAAGCGGCCGCCGGCTTTGCCGCCGCGCCCGCCATCTCCTACCGCGAGTGCAAGGGCTGCGGCCGCATGAACGCCGTCGAGGCCCTGCCGGAGGGCAGCGCCGCGCGCTGCGACCGCTGCAACACCGTGCTGCGCAACGCCCGACGCAATCCGGTCAACCGCACGCTCGCCTTCGCGCTGTCCGCGCTCGCGCTCTTCAGCGTGGCGACGTTCACGCCGCTCCTGACCATGTCGATCTCCGGCCAGCAGATCACGGCCGATCTCACCACCGGCTCGCTCCAGCTCGACAAGCAGGGCTTCTGGGTGCTCGGCATCCTGGTCGGGCTGACGACGATCCTCGCCCCGGCGGCGCGCCTCGCCACCTCCTGCTACGTGCTGATGGCGCTGCGCATGACACGGCCGCCGACGCATCTCGCCCCGGTGTTCCGCTGGTCCGCGCGGCTGAAGCCGTGGTCGATGATCGAGGTCTACCTGCTCGCGATCTTCGTGGCCTATGCCAAGCTGGTCGACATGGCGCAGGTCGAGGTGGGAATCGCCGTGATCGCCTTCGCCGGCGTGATGATCGCCATGATCGCGGCCGACGTCGCGCTCGATCCGGACGTGGTTTGGGAGGCGATCGACCGGCGCGAGCGCGCGGCCGCACTATTGCCGCCGGACCGGCCGGGCAAGGGAGCGGTGGGCTGCGAATGCTGCGGGTTCGTCAGCACGCCGCCGAAAGGGTCTCACGCCGCGTCCTGCCCGCGTTGCGGAAGCCCGCTTCACCGCCGCAAGCCGGACAGCATCGCCCGCGCCTGGGCTCTCGCGATCGCGGCGATCGTGCTTTATATCCCGGCCAATCTCTATCCGGTGATGACCGTGGTCTCGCTCGGCCGCGGCGCGCCCGATACGATCATGAGCGGCGTCATCGAACTCGCCCATGCCGGCATGTGGCCGCTCGCGCTACTCGTGTTCTTCGCCAGCATCACGGTGCCGGTGCTGAAGCTGATCGCGCTGATCTACCTGCTCGTCACCACCCAGCTGGGCAGCGCGAAGCACCTGCGCCGCCGCACCGTGATGTACCGCCTCGTGGAGGGCATCGGCCGCTGGTCGATGATCGACATCTTCATGCTCTCCATCCTGGTGGGCCTCGTCCGTCTCGGCAACCTCGCGACCATCGAGCCCGGCATCGGGGCGATCTCGTTCGCGGGCGTCGTCATCCTCACCATGTTCGCGGCCGAGTGCTTCGATCCACGCCTGATGTGGGACGCGGCCGAAGCGGCGCACCCGACCCGATCCCCCACCAAGGCGCCGGAGCGGCCCTCGCCCGGCAGCGCCCACACGTCGAGCACCGCATGAGTGACCACCACGCCCACGACGATATCGGCACGGCAAAGGTCCGCCATGCGCGTCGCATCTCGCTCGTGTGGGCGATCCCCGTGGTGACGGCGCTGATCGCCGGCTTCCTCGGCTATCGCACGCTGTCGCAGCAGGGGCCGACGATCGAAATCCGGTTCGCCGACGGCGACGGCATCGAGGTCGGCAAGACGCCGGTGAAGTACAAGAACGTCCAGCTCGGCGTCGTCAAATCGCTGTCGCTGGCCGACGACCTGAAAACCGTGCGCGTGACGGCCCAGATGCAGCGCGAGGCCGAGCCGGTGCTGACGGAGAACGCGCGCTTCTGGGTGGTGAAGCCGCGCGCCAGCATCACCCAGATTTCCGGGCTCGATACGCTGCTGTCCGGCTCCTATATCGCGGTCGATCCGGGCATGTCGGGCGGCGCCTCGCGCGCCCATTTCCGCGGGCTGGCGCAGCCGCCGATCGTGCAGTCGGACGTGCCCGGCCGCACGTTCGTGCTGAACGCCGACAGGCTCGGTTCCCTCACCCCCGGCGCACCGCTGTTCTTCCGCGATCTCAGCGTCGGCTACGTGCTCGGTTACGACACCGACAACATCGCCGACCGCGTCGCGATCCACGTCTTCGTCCGCGCGCCCTACGACAAGTACGTCCACACCGATTCCAATTTCTGGAACGCGTCGGGCATCGGCATCAAGTTCGGCGCGGACGGCGTCGACATCGAACTCGAGTCGCTCGAGGCGGTGCTGGCGGGCGGCATCGCGTTCGACACGCCGGACCCGGCCAACAAGGCGGCTCTCGCCAAGGAAGGCGAGGAATTCACGCTCTACGGCGACAAGGCCGCGGCGCTCTCCTCGCACTTCAGCCGTCGCCTGCCGTTCGTGGCCTATTTCGAGGGCTCGTCGGTGCGCGGCCTCGGCCCCGGCTCGCCGGTCGAGCTCTACGGCATCACCATCGGCACCGTTAAGTCGGTATCGCTGGACTTCGACGATGCCACCCAGCGCTTCCGCGTGCCGGTGAGATTCGAGATCGAGCCCGGCCGGATCGGGCTGTCGGAGGAGAAGCTCAGCGACAACCAGTTGCTTCAGGCCATCCGGGAGATGGTGGACCAGGGGCTGCGCGTGCAGCTGCGCGCCTCCAACATCCTGACCGGCCAGCAGGTGATGGCGCTCGACTTCTTCCCCCATGCCCGCCACGCGCTGCTCGCGACCGCCGGCAAGGACAGCGTGATGCCGAGCATGCCGCCGCAGATCGACAACCTGAGCCGCGCGGTGTCCGACATCCTCGACAAGGTTTCGAAGCTGCCGCTCGCCGAGATCGCCGACAACCTCAACACGGCGCTGAAGGGCGCGAGCGACATCGCCAACTCGCCCGACCTGAAGAAGTCGGTCGCGTCGCTCTCCGAGACGCTCTCCAGCGTCAAGGTGGTGGTGGACCAGATGAACCGGGATCTGACGCCGACGCTGCAGAAGCTGCCGCAGATGGCTGACGGCATCCAGAAAGTCATCGCACAGACCAGCCAGCTTGCGGGCTCCCTGAACACCGGCTATGGCGGCAATTCCAAGTTCAAGCGCGACGTCGACCGGGCGCTGCTGCAGTTCACCGATACGGCCCGCTCGTTCCGCGTGCTGGCGGATCTCCTGAGCGTGCACCCGGAAGCGCTGATTCTCGGACGGACAGGCCAGGAGACCAAATGATGCCGCGTTTCGCCGCCCTGCTGCTCGTCCTCGTCGCGCTGGCCGGCTGCGCCTCGCAGACGCCCACGCTCTATACGCTGGCACCCGTCGCCGGTCCCGTCCGCTCCGGCGGCCCGGCGCGGATCGAGATCCGCGAGATCGGCCTCGCCCGCTATCTCGACCGGCCGGAGATCGTGCGCTCCACCAGCGACAGCCTCGTCGCCCTCGACGGCAACGAGCGCTGGGGCGATCCGCTCGTCAGCATGTTCGGCCGGGTGCTCGCGGAAAATCTCGGCCAGCGGCTGCCGAACGCGCTCGTGTTCGGCGAGAACGGTGCCATCAGCGTGACGCCGGACGCGGTCGTGGAGATCGACCTGCAGCGGATGGACGTCGATGCCCGGGGCGCCGTCGAGCTCGTCGCCCAAGTCGCCGTCCAGCGCGGCGGCCGCACCGCGACCCGCTCGGTCCGCGTCTCCGCGATGCCGGCTTCCAGCGGCATGCACGACATCGTCAAGGCGATGAGCAAGGCGTCCGGCGAACTCGCCGATGCCGTCGCGGCCATGCTGGCCTGAGCCACCCCGCCGCGGACGGCCCCTTGTTCGCGGCGCCCGCCGGGTGCCATGATGGCGGCAACGGGCCGGCCCGCGGCCGGCGACAACGAGAACCCACGATCAGGGCGCCCGAAATGCTGACCAAATCTCACGCCTCGAAGCAGGCTCCGAAGCCGCGCGAAGGCGCCGGAACAGAGGGTGCCGGACCGGCGGCACCGGCGGTCGATTCGCAAGACGCCGCGCACGGCGGCCACCATCGCAATCCCGTCATGCCGCTCAGGACCGACTGGTTCGACGACGTTCACGTCAATCTCAGCGCCACCGAACGGCGCACGGCAACGCTGACCACCCGCCGCTCGGTCAAGAAGGCCTATCAGGCCGCGTGGCTGGTGAAGGCGCTGACCTGCATCGATCTCACCACGCTCGCCGGCGACGACACCGATGGCCGCGTGCGGCGTCTCGCGCTCAAGGCGCGCCGGCCGCTGCGGGACGACATCGTCGCCGCCCTCGGGCTGGAGAACGATCCGCCGAAGGTCGGTGCCGTGTGCGTCTATCCGACGATGGTGCCGGCGGCCGTCAAGGCGCTCGACGGCTCAGGGATTCCCGTGGCTTCGGTCGCCACCGGCTTTCCCTCCGGCCTGACCCCGATGCCGCAGCGGCTCGACGAGATCCGCTACGCCGTCGACATGGGCGCGGCGGAAATCGACATCGTCATCACCCGCGCCCATGTGCTGACCGGCCAGTGGCAGGCGCTGCACGACGAGGTCGCGGCGATGCGGGAAGCCTGCGGGGCGGCGCATCTGAAGGCGATCCTCGGCACCGGCGACCTGCGCACCCTCGGCAACGTCTACAAGGCGAGCATGGTGGCGATGATGGCGGGCGCCGACTTCATCAAGACCTCCACCGGCAAGGAGGAGGTCAATGCCACGCTGCCGGTCAGCCTCACCATGGTGCGGGCGCTGCGCGACTATGGCGAGCGGACCGGCGAGCGCATCGGCTTCAAGCCGGCCGGCGGCCTCAAGACCGCCAAGGACGCGCTCGCGTGGCTGACGCTGATGAAGGAGGAGCTCGGCGACCGCTGGCTCCAGCCGGATCTGTTCCGCATCGGCGCGAGCTCGCTGCTCGGCGATATCGAGCGCCAGCTCGAGCATTATGTCACCGGCCGCTATGCCAGCGCGGCCCACCACGCGCTTGCCTGAGGAAAACCCCATGGCCCTTCCGAAGGACGCCGCGCTCGTCAAGGACATCCTGCGCACCATGGATTACGGCCCCTCGCCCGAGGCAAACGATTCCGTCCGTGCCTGGCTCGCCGCCCACGCCGAGGGCTTCGGCCACTTCATCGGCGGCGAGACCGTGCGCCCTGCCGGGGCGAAGCTCTTCGCGGTGGAGAACCCGGCGACGGACGGCAAGCTCGCCGACGTCGCCGAGGGCACGCAGGCGGACGTCGATGCCGCGGTCGCGGCCGCACGCGCCGCGCTCGACGGCTGGTCGGCGCTGCCGGGCCACGCCCGTGCGCGCTATCTCTATGCCATCGCGCGCCAGATCCAGAAGCGCGAGCGCTTCCTCGCGGTGCTGGAGACGATGGACAACGGCAAGCCGATCCGCGAAAGCCGCGACATCGACGTGCCGCTCGTCGCCCGCCACTTCTACCATCATGCCGGCTGGGCCGAGCTCGTCGAGACCGAGCTTCCCGGCACGCGGCCGGTGGGCGTGTGCGGCCAGATCGTGCCGTGGAACTTCCCGCTGCTGATGCTCGCCTGGAAGGTGGCGCCGGCGCTCGCCGCCGGCTGCACCGTGGTGCTGAAGCCCGCGGAACTGACCCCGCTGTCCGCCCTCGCCTTCGCAGACATCTGCCGCGAGGTCGGCCTGCCGGCGGGCGTGGTCAACATCGTCTGCGGCGACGGCGCCACCGGCGCCCTCATCGCCGGCCATCCCGGCATCGACAAGATCGCCTTCACCGGCTCGACCGAGGTCGGCCGCGCCATCCGCGAGGCCACGGCCGGCAGCGGCAAGGCGCTGTCGCTCGAACTCGGCGGCAAGTCGCCCTTCATCGTGTTAGAGGACAGCGATCTCGACGGCGCGGTGGAAGGCGTGGTCGATTCGGTGTGGTTCAACCAGGGTGAGGTGTGCTGCGCCGGCGCGCGCATTCTGGCGCAGGAAGGCATCGCGGAGCGCTTGGCCGCCCGTCTGCGGGCGCGCATGGCGCGGCTGCGCGTCGGCGATCCGCTCGACAAATCGACCGATATCGGCGCCGTTGTCGCCCCGGTGCAGCGCGAGCGCATCGCCGGCCTCGTCGCCACGGCACGGGCCGAGGGCGGCACCGTGTGGCAGCCCGACGCGAGCACGCTTCCCGGTCAGGGCTGCTTCTATCCGCCGACGCTGATCACCGAGGTGGAACCGGCCATGACCGTCGCCGAGGTCGAGATCTTCGGCCCGGTCGCGACGCTGACCACCTTCCGCACGCCGGACGAGGCAGTTCAGCTCGCCAACAACACCCGCTACGGCCTCGCCGCGTCGATATGGTCGCAGAATATCGACC
>JAEZMP010000675.1 GCA_023442215.1 Pseudomonadota bacterium | reverse complement strand
GAGAACAGGTCGACGTCGACGAGAAATATGTGCCGTTCTTCAAGACCGGCAAGGAAATGCGGCAGCGCCTCAACGACGGCGCGGACGACGAAGAGGATTGACGCCCGCCCCGGTTCGCCCGGACACGCCCTGGCGGCCTCCGGCTTGTGAATGCCTGGGCCTTGCTGCGGCGAAACCGCCACGGGCACCGGTCGGGCGCGAGCCGTCGCCCGGCGGACCGTAGGCGCCGGCGGCCGAGAACGGCGGCCTGAGAATGGCGGCCCGAGAACATGGCGGACGGGAAAGAACAGCGATGCGTTTTCTGAAGGCTCTGGTGTTGATCGTTCTGGCCGTGGCGCTCGTCGCCGTGGCCGTCGCCAACCGGCAGGTCGTGCTCGTTTCGCTCGATCCGTTCAACAGCGTCGCGCCCGCCGTCGCCTTCCAGATTCCGCTCTACTGGGCGCTTTTCGCCGTGCTGGCGCTCGGCGTCGTCATCGGCAGCGTCGGAATGTGGTTCCGCGGCCTCTCCGACCGCCGTTCGCTGCGGCGCGAGCGGCGCGAGGCCGGCCACTGGCGCCGCGAGGCGGAGCGCAACCGCGCCCGCGCCGAGGCGGGAAGCGGACCGGCCCTGCCATCTCCGGCCAGCCGCGCCGGCTGATCGACTTTCTCCCACCGGACACGGCGATACCTCACGGCCTGTAAAGAAAAGGGCCACCATTCGGCATCACCGGATGGCAGCCCGCCGCATAGTCCCGCCGGGCGGCCCTGATCGGCCGCCCGGGCGCCGCGTCGGCAGTGAAGGACCACTTCTCGCCTCAGGCGCCGCCGAGGACGGAGAGACCGCTTCCGCCGCCGGACGCCGGTTCGCTCGTCCAGTTCACGATCACCTGCGGGATCGACAGCGGAACACCGACCACCGGATCGGCGGGCCTCGCCGATATCGCCGGGCCGGGGCCGAAATAGGCCGGATTGATGTCCAGCGGCCAGTCGAAGCCGCCGGCAACGGTTTGGAGAGCCGCGTCGTCGAGGACGGCGTCGGCATGATGGCATGTGAAGACAGACATGATCGCCTCATTCCATTCGGGATCGAGCGCGCGAGCGCGTCCAGGTTTCGTCTGGCCGGCACCGGTGGGCGTCACAATGACATTGCATTCCATGCGGACCGGCGTGGGTCGTCGTTGTGTCGCCGCCGAGATGTGACGCTCAGCGCCAAATCTCGGTGGCATCGAAAATATAGAAGAGAAGGCGAAGCTGAATTGAGAGTGACCCTGAATTAAGCTCGATTTCTCTTCTTTCCTCCAAATCTTTATTCGACGTATCCAGGATACTCCGTCCCTAAGTGGCGTCCATATCAGCATTACCCATGCCGGGTACATGTCCGATATTTAACGCGAAGATGAGTCCCGCGGGATTCCGCAGTTCCCTACCCGATCGCATGGCGGTCCGGAGACTGCGCCCGACGAAGGGGAAATTCGCGCGCATTCAAGCGTCTGGCCTGCCCCGGAGCCACGGATCGCGTCGAGCTGCATGAGCCCTCCACCAGACATGACGGGTACGGCGCGGATCAGTCCGTCATGAACGCTTTTTTCGTCATCGGCCTGTTTTCTGCTGCCGGCATATCGCCTCCGGTGCACACTGGAGTTCGTCCGATCCGGGGGGATCGGCAGGGCCGTTCCGATCAGGGGGGAACGCGAAATGGCAGGCTCGCTCAAGAAGGGCGCGTTGGGGTTTCTCGACACGGCGGTGATGGCGGTCGCGGGCGCGGCCCCGGCCTATTCGATCACCGCGAGCACGGCGGCACTGGTGGCTGCAGTCGGCATTGCCGGCCCCGCGGCGCTGTGGGTGGCCTTCGTGCCGATGATCGGCATCACCATCGCCTTCTCCTATCTCAACCGCTGGCGTTCGGATGCCGGCGCCGCCTATGCGTGGGTCGGGCGTGCCATCCATCCGGCACTGGGGTTCCTGGCAGGGTGGGCGCTGCTCGGCCTCTCGACGATCTTCATGGTGGCGGCCGCCCTGCCCGCAGGCGAGGCGACGCTCGATCTGTTCGCGCCCGGGGAACTGCACGATGTCACGTGGGCGACCGGCATCGGCGTCGTCTGGTTTCTCGGCGTGCTGGCGCTGATCACGGTCGGCATCACCGCCACCGCCAAGGTGCAGGTGCTGATGACGCTGCTCGAACTCGGCGCCCTGCTGCTGGTCGGCGTGCTCGCGATCTGGAACGCCAGTGCCGCGCCCGTCACCAGCTTCACGTGGGACTGGTTCCTGCCGTCGAGCTTCGGCAACTTCCAGACCTTCTCGGCGGGGATGCTGGTCGCCGTGTTCTATTATTTCGGCTGGGACGTCTCGGCCAACCTGGCGGAGGAAACGGCGAATGCGGAGAAGGCGGCGGGGCTCGGCGGCATCGTCGGGGTGCTGGTGATCTTCCTCGCCTTCATCCTGATCCAGGTCGCGGTGCAGATGGCATTGACGCCGGCGGAGGTGCAGAACAACAGCGCGAACCTGCTGCCGGCACTCGGCCACGTCGCGCTGCCAGCGCCCTGGAGCGCCATCGCCGTGCTGGCGGTGATGGTGAGCGCGGTCGCGACGCTGGAGACGCAGCTCCTTCAATGCACCCGCCTGCTGTTCTCCATGGCGCGCGACGGTGTCGTCTCCGAGCGGATGGGCCGGCTGCACCCGCGGTTCCAGACGCCCTGGCTGGCCGGATTCGCGGTCGCGGGCGTCTCGCTGCTGCTGTTCGCCGTTTCCGCTACGGTGCCGACGATCAGCATCCTGATGAGCGATCTCATCAACGCCATCGGTGTGCAGGTGTCGTTCTATTATGCCGTCGCGGGCATCGCCTGCGCCTGGTATCACCGCAAGGTGCTGCTGACGGACTGGCGGGTGTGCCTGTTCGCGGGTGTGGCACCGTTCGCCTCGGCGGTGTTCATCGGCAGCGTCGGCCTCTACCAGCTGCCGCAACTCGGCTGGCGGGTCTCCGTCATCAGCATCGGCACGATCGTCATCGGTATCGTGCCGATGTGGTACTACCGCCGCCGCTATGCGAGCCGCTTCTATACCGACCCGACGGAGCACGCCCTGCCCTATCCGGGGGCTGCGCGCGAGGCCGCGTAACCACGCCCCATGCGGATGTTAAGCCATACGGACGTGAAACCGGGGCCGCGCCGAGGCGCCGGTTGCCACCCCCGGACTTGGCCGCATCAGTAGCGCGGCGCGCCGACCTGTTCCAGCATCGCGACCGCATAGGGCGCGAGCGACAGGTCGCAGCCGCGGGAGGCGAGCACGCCCGGAGGCGGCGCCGCGTCCCGGCCTGCATCGTCGGTGAGCCGCACCTCGTCGACCACCGACGCGCGCCACGGCAGCATGCCAGCGTGGGAGAGCGAAAAGGGCTGCAGCCGGCCGGTGATGTTGGCGATCCAGGCGACCGTGCGGCCGCTGCCATCCCGCCCGGCGAGCGCGAGCACCCGGTCCGGCCGGCTCGACAGGCACGCAAGCCGCGGCGTTCCCGCCAGCCGTGCGAGGCCGCGCAGCACGTGGAACGCCGGACGCCGCCCGCCATCCTCATCGACGACGCCCATGGGCCCTGTCAGCGCCGCGCCGGTCCAGAGATCGAGCGCGGCATCGGCGGTCGCGGCAACATAGCCGAGCATCCACGCGGCCGCGAACAGCCCGCGCTGGCGCGGGTCCTCCCCGGCTGCGGGAATACGGTCACCCAGGGGATTCCCGGCCGGCCGGATGCCCGCCGAACAGGCGCCGAGCGCGATGGTGGACGGGCCGATGCGATAGGGCACATCGCCCAGCACCGCCCGGGCGGTGCGGATGACGTAAGGCATCGCCTCCAGGCTCTGCATCACGCTGCGGTCGTCCGCGGCATGGAGAATCGGGCAGGTCGCGTGGGATATGAACGCCAGCTGTTCCGGCGCCGGCCGCACGCGGTTCATCGCGTCGAACGACGGGAACGCGGCGCCGACCGCCACGCCGGGAAAGGCGGCGGCCGCAGCCCGCCGGATCTCGGCATAAGGCGGGCGGGCGCCATCGGACGGCGTCGCCGGCCCGTTCTC
>JAEZMP010000667.1 GCA_023442215.1 Pseudomonadota bacterium | reverse complement strand
GCGGCATTGAGGAGCTTGCGCTTCTCGTCGACGACCTTGTCGATCGGGCGGACCTTCGTTGCCTCCGGCCACACCTTGGTTACCGGCACGCTGAGCGTGTAGGTGGCGCTTTGAGGATCTTTCGCTCCCTGCCATGCGAGCCCCGCGGGCGGATAGCCGGCGGAGGTCAGTGCCATTTCCAGCCACTCGTAGGGCGTACCGCCCATGGCGACAGGCTGCTTCGCCTTCAGCGCGACGGCGGCGTTGCCTTTCATGCAGGCCATCGACTGGACGTCCCATCCCGGGCCGGCGACGGGTGCAATCCCGAATGCGTCGAGACAAAGCTCGGCAGCAAGGACACCCCGTTCCCGATTGGACCAGGGCGCGGCGGGGACGCGCACCTGTTCGACGACCTCCTGATCGCCGGTGCCTCTGATCCAGGTCCATCCGGTCCAGACGGCCGCTGCCGCGGCGATGAGCACCGCCGTCCGCGCGGCACCCCAGAAATATCGTTCGAAGGAGGATCGCTGCAGGCGCGCGGTGTCGATGCCGGCGAGCTGCTCCGAGATGTCCTGCCAGCGCCAATCCTCGGCACCGCCGGGAAACCCCATCTCCCGAGGCGCAAACACGGTTCCGGTGAACTTCATCTTGTTTTTAAGCGTCTGCAGCTGGCGGACCGCCGCCGAGTTGCCGGTCACGACCTGGTCGGTCTCCGGTCGCACCGCGCCAACTCGTGATGCGATGATGTAGTAGACGGGGTCCTTCTCGGAGATCGGCTCCTCGCCGATCGTGACCGTTCCGTCTGCCGGCAGGCGGACCGCGGCGATGAAATCGTCGTGCTGCAGCTTGACGATGGCGCTCGCCAGGGCGGGCAGTCCGGGTCGTATTCCAGGTTGCTCCGCCGCGAGGCCGAGCATGATTGCGCCGCCGGATGCCACATGGGGGGCATAGAACTGCCGCCCGGCTTTCCGCGTGGTCGCTCGGGCCGCTCGCGCGGAGAAATGCCCGCCCGGCATCACGGCCACCTGCCATTCAAGGCCGATGGCCCACCTCTGGGTGCCGATCTGCAGGAGCCTGGCTTCGTGGGGTCCATCCGCCATGATTATCGCCCTTCCGGTAGAAGGGACGCGAGCGGCGTGATGGCGATGACGGTCGACACGGCTTCACGGGGCGCCGCCCCGGGCCGGAGACTGCCTACCATCACGAGCGTCTGGCCGACGACGAGGGTGGAAACGTCCGAGCGCATCTCGGGCGTCAATCCGACGCCGCGGCACTCGACATCCAGTGTGCCTTGCTGCGCGAGGCTCGCCTCGAGCGACACCTGATCGGGGGGTGCGATAACCGCGGCCTGACGTCCATGCGCGGTCACAAACGTTGTGCCGGGGAGTGCGGCGGGCAGATCGATTCCGTCCCGACCGTTCCCATCGAGCGTGTACACGGTGACGTCGACGGACTTGTCGCGGGCGGCGCGACACACCTCCGACGTTGCCTCCCGCGTCGACGCGACGACTGTGGCCGCACCGAAGCCGGCAAGCCCCAGGCAGCACATGACGCCCGCCAGCCGCGCCGCCATCCAGAGCTGTTCGGTCGCTTCCCGCTCGAGCCGCATGTCAGCCTCCCTGCGGATTGGTCGAGATCACGCGGGGCGAGATGACGATCACCACCACCTCTCGGCCGGCCTCGGCCTGGCGGGCGCCTCCGAGGATGGGGATTTTGGCGTCGCCGGCGCCGCTGGCGTTGACGCCGGAGCGGTTCTGTTCAAATCCGGCCAGCACGAGCGTGCCGCCGGATGGCACCGCGCTGACCTGGACGAAGTTGCGGGCGTTGATGTTGGGGAGCTGGACGGTCTGGCCGCCGGTCGAGAATTCGTCGAAGCCATCCTTCGAGCCGACGAGCTCGCTGACGTTGATACCGTACTGCAGCAGAACGTTTCCGTTCGAGGAGATGCGCGGAACGACGTTGAGGTTGAAGCCGGTTGTCACCGAGCCCGGCGTGAGCGAAGTTTGGGTCACGCCGTCGCTGTTCGCCGCCGACGTGACGGAGACCTCGGCGACATAGCCGCGCGTGTTGATCAGCTGAAACGGGACCGGAATGCCGTTCATCGTGGTCAGGCTCGTCTGCCTGACGACCGAGACGTCGCCCTGCGTCGACAGCGCCTGGACCAGTGCACTTGTGCCGGCCCACTTGGAGTTCGGATCGATGATCGCGACACCGATCCCGTTCCCCTGGTCGTTAACCGAGGTAAGCATGTCAGCCGCGGTCTTCGCGGCGTAGGTCGCGGTTGCGCCGCTGAACGACCCGTCAGAGAACACGACATTGAGGTCGAGCTTATAGTTGTCCGCCTTGTTCAGCCTGACGCTGTACATCGTCAGGGAAAGGTTGACCTGCTTGGAGACCTCCCGATTGATCGTCGTGAGATAGGAACGGACCTGGCGAACCACAGGGGCCGGCGCGTTGACCGTGACGGTGCCGGTAGCGCCGCTGATGACGACGGTTCCCGCCGGACCTACGATGCCGCGAAGGGTCTGCTCGATCTCATCCCAGACGGCATATGCGGCCTTGGTCTGGGCCGTCTGCGAGCTGCCGCCGGTCTGCTGCATCCCCGGCGAGGATCCTGTCGACGCGCCGCTGTCGAGCGCAAAACCCAGCGACATGGCAAACTGAAGCGCCGGAACCTCGAACGTCGCGATCTGCGTCCGTGAGAATTCGATCCGACCGGAGGCGTACTCCCAGCCATAGCCGAAGCGGTCGGCAACCTGGTCGAGGAAGGTTCCGAGCGGGACGTTCTGCTCGTTCACGGCCATGGTTCCCGCGGTGGAGAACACGGCGGGAGCATAGGTGGCAGGCCGCGCTCCATTTGCGGCGTCGGCCCGGGCCAGGGCATCCCCGGCATCGAAGCCGGCCGGCTGCGGGCCGCCGGTGGCAAGCCGGGCGGACGCCAGGTCGGCGCTGGCATTGCTTCCCGGAACTGGCCCGCCTGGCGCGCCGGCGCCGCCGTCCCGTACCAGCACGGAAAGGTGGGTCACGTGGGTGATGAGGTCGACGACCTCGGCGAACGTGAGCGGTCGGTTGGAGACGAACGTGTACGTTTTGCTTTGCAGCTCGGGGGGAAGGCCCGAACCCGGTTGCTCACGGGTGACGGCGCCCGCGAGATTGAGTCCGCCGGCCTCTCGCACCGGTCCGCGCTGCACGTCGACACCGGCGGTCCTGGCCTGCGCGAATGCGGCATCCGCCGCAGCGGTATCGGCCTCGATGCGCTGCGTAGCCTGCACCGTCGCACTGTTGGCGCATGCGGCCAGTAGCAGGAGCGATCCAACGGCAGCGGTCGATGAGAGGAAGCGGGACTGGTTCAATATCATTGGGTCACCGCGTTCCGGTCATGGTGTCGGAGACCACCAACGCCCTGTTTTGACTGTAGAAAGTGACGATCGGTGGAGGGCTTGCCGTCTGCATGGCGAGGATCAGGTCCCCGACCGCGGCTTTGAACGATCCCCGGAACGTGTACGTGGCGCCGATGCCGTAGGAGTATTCGGACGCCCATCGGACGCTCCAGCCGGCGCTCGCACCCCAGCGTGTCAGGACCGCCCGCAGATCGTCGCCGGCGCGGACCGGCCAAGCCCCACGTTCAATGGCAGGCGCCGGCGTCGGCTTTCGCGGCCGCGGCTTTTCCGGGGTTGGGGCCGCCGTCTTTGGAACTGCTGCGGGCGGCGGAAGCGGCGACGTCACGATCGGCGGCGGAAGCGGCGCTTCACCGTTCGGCACGGCCGAGCGAACTGGCGCCGGCGCGGCGTTCGGGAGCACCAGGGGAGCTTGTTGCGCAAGCATTGGAGAAGGCGTCAGTAGCGCGATCGCTCCGAGCACGGCACTGAATGGGCGAGAGCAGCTTTTCCAGTTCACCGCGACGGTCACGCTCGATCTCCGTGCCCCGCAGGCGCTCGAAACTCGCTCAACAGTTGAATCCCGAGTCCGGGGCGGCAAGCGATCAGCGTCGACTGAAAAAAGGACGCGGACGATGAATCCCGCAAGAAGCCACATTCACCGTCACGCGCCAAGTTATTGCGAAGTGTTAAAACGAACTGTGAATGAAACACGGGATTTCCTAGTGCTATTCGTCGCCGGCGATGTCTAAGAAGTGATCTTTGATCGGTATAACGTCGCCGGCGATGTATAATTTTAACGTGATCATTGAGGGTATCGGGTAACGGATTGAGGCAATATAACGGCATGTCCGGGGCGGGTCAAAGCGCGGAGTGCACTCCCGACATATATTTTTTGGTGTGTGCCATGCCGCATACTGGACAGCGCGATGCGTGTGGCGTACCCATCAGCGGTAGGCCCTCCCCGGCCGTGCCAAGGCAGAAGAGCCAAGGCAATCGCGGCCGCTCTGCCTCCCCCCTGCAGGGCGGCCGCACCTTCCCCTCTGACGAAGGGAGTGGCCGTGATCAGCTGTTCGTTCTGTTCTCAGCCCGATCCGAGCGATCGCCTCGTTGCTTCCTCAACCGCCGCAATTTGCGAGACTTGTCTGCGACTGGCGCGGGAATGCCTATTGTCCTCTGCTGCCGGGTCAGAGGAGCACAGCTCAGTCATCATCGAGCTTGAGGGACCACAGGCCGGGTGAGCTGGCGGCTTTGATCCGGACGAGCGATACGAAGGTAGCGGAGAGCGGATGCGCCTTGCTGGAAGAAAGGAAAGTCCTTACTTTGAAGGGCAACCTTCTATCGAGGCACACGTGATCACCAGCAAGATTACATCCAAGGCGCAGACGACCATTCCGCAGGCCGTTCGGGCGGCGCTCCACCTGCGCGAAGGAGACCAGCTCGCGTATCGCATCGAAGATGGATGCGTGGTCCTCACCAAAGCGGAAGCGCGTAGCCCGGACGATCCTTTCGCCACGTTCAGCGAGTGGGACAGCGAGGCGGATCGGGTCGCGTATGCCCACCTTTGAAAAGGGCGCAATCGTCCGCGTTCCGTTTCCGTACACCGACAGAAACACGCAGCAGCGGCGGCCGGCTCTGGTCGTATCTGATGGTGGGGTAGGGGAGGACGGCGCTCTGCTATGGGTCGTGATGATCACGAGCGCAGAGAACCGCGCCTGGCCCGGGGACGTTTCTCTCGGGGCGACATTCAGAGAGGCTGGGTTGCCGGTGCCATCGGTCGTCCGGCCGTGCAAGATCGCGACGATCGAGGGGAGACTGGCCGAGCCGATCGGAGCCATCCACCCCACCCTGCTGCGGAAGGTGGAGGACGCGATCAGGCTGCAACTCGGTTGCGCCACCGAACCGCCTGCCTGATCGAACTCAACGAGCTGGCAGGCGGCCGGGCTGTCCTGCTTCAGTCAGCCGATGTTTCCGCTGTTCCGGGGGAGGGCATCTGCATTGAGCGAATCTTTGGCGATTTGCTTGATCGCGCGATACGTGACGAAGGACATCGCGGAAAGTGCCGGAGGGCCGTCGGGGTTCTGGAGAACCTCCTCCTGAACGACTGCCACGGAGACGATGTACATCAGGTCGATGAGCTCGCTGACGCTCTCCATCGGAGGTGTGTTGGGATCAGGAACGATTGTGTAGCTCATGGTCGAATCCTTGGAATTGGCGCTTTTCAAGGCGCACATCCGCGCTCGGCGCGCGTAGCCGGGAGTTGAAAACCGCCCAAGGAACGGCACGATCCCCTTTAGGCTGACGCCCTGGACATTCGGAACCGCCTCCCGGCCACGAAATGACCGCGCTCGAAGTCAAGGCTCGACAACGTCGGAGGCAATCTACCCGATCGAGACGAATGGGCACTTGCTCGACGGTCCCGTGCCCGCCATGGGTGAGTTTTCAAGCTCGAGGGGACTTTAAGAGAGACTTTCAGGATGCGCAACAGAACAAGGGGCGAGCCGCACACTGCAGCTCGCCCCAGCGAGATAACGCGGATATGAATCTCGGTCCTAAGTGATGGCTCTGTATGTCGCGACCACGAAAGTAAGCAAGGCGGGAGCACCAACAATCCCGGCCACCTTCCCGAAGAATTGCATCATCCCATGTGCTGCTGCAAGACGCGCGTCGAACCGCCGTGCCTCAGCAGCACTTTCGAACATCACCACGCCTGACGCGTTCGTGCGTTCAATCTCCTCACGCTGATACCTAACGACACTTCTGGAAGCGAGAGTAACCGGCAGTATCGCGACGGCGAACACGCAGAAGGATACAACTGCCACATTGAATGCCGACATGGCGGCCTCCTTGCTAGCGCGCAACAATGATCAAGCATATTTAGCACAACCAGCGATGCATGTCATTAAGTATTCTATCCGCGCGATTTCAATAATAATACATCTTCCAACAGCGCAGTTAAACGAGCGGTTGGCTGAACATGGAGCTCTGATGGAGCCATAAGCACGGCCAGATCGTCAATTCTCCAGAGTCCTGGCGTGACACATGCGATCTCCATTACCTGTGCCAAGATGATCGGGCGACGGCAAGCCAAGTCAACAGTCCTCCAGCGCCTGGTTCTGTCCTTCCTCATTTCGGCCTCGCTAGCCTTCAGGGTGGCCTTCGGCTCCGGCCGCTCCTCTCTATCGCGGTTGGCCCCGTGCAAATTCGGGATCGAGCCAGTTCTCGAGCGTCAGATCTTTCACGCGTTCA
>JAEZMP010000570.1 GCA_023442215.1 Pseudomonadota bacterium | reverse complement strand
GCGCCGTCGTTGAGGCGCTGCCGCATTTCCTTGCCGGTCTTGAAGAACGGCACATATTTCTCGTCGACGTCGACCTGTTCTCCGGTCCGCGGATTGCGGCCGAGGCGTGCGGGCCTGTTCTTGACCGAGAAGGCGCCGAAGCCACGCAGCTCGACGCGATCCCCCCGGGACAACGCCCCGATGACCTCGTCCAGAATGGCGTTCACGATGTTCTCGATGTCGCGCTGGTAGAGATGCGGGTTCTTTTCCGCGATCAGCTGAACCAATTCCGACTTGATCATTGCTGCGAGGCCCCCTGGCCCCCATCGTCGTCGTACCCGGTCGGGCCAACGTGCCAAAGCGACTGAAGTCCGTCAACGCGCTGCCCGGCTGAAGAGAACGCGGCCGAATCCACAGCAATGCCGAACGAGCGGAAAAGTCCATCGGTGACGCCGGAAGCGAGGCTCTCGCCGACCGACGACGCAAGCGAAAGCAGGCCGGAACGCCGCTTCACCTCCCAGTCCTCGACGGGAAGGTCTGCGGCGACCTTGCGGTCCTTCTCGAGCCAGGCGATCGCCGCCTCCTCGCCGCCGATCGCGTCGACGAGTTCGGCTTCGCGGGCCTGGTGTCCTGTCATGATGCGGCCGTCGGCGAGGGCGAGCGCCCGGTCGTGCGGCAGCCGGCGGCGTTCTGCGACGATGTCGACGAACCAGGCATAGGTATCGTCGACCACGCTCTTCAGCATCGCCTTGGCTTCCGGCGTGGCGGGCGCGTAGGGCGCGGGCTCGGCCTTCAGCGGGGCGCTTTTGACCGCGCCGATCTCGACGCCGATGGTGTCGAGCAGCTTGGCGGCATCGCCGTACTGGAACAGGACGCCGATCGATCCGGTGATCGAGGTGCGGCGCGCGACGATATGGTCAGCCGCGATCGCCGTCATGTAGCCGGCGGAGGCGCCGAGCGTGCCGATGGTCGCCACCACCGGCTTCTTCTCGGCAAGGCGGCGCAGGGCGTCGTAGAGACCCTCACCGCCGGCGGTGGTGCCGCCAGGGCTGTTGATCGCCACGATCACGCCCTTCACGGCCGGGTCCCTGGCCATGCGCTCGATGAGCTCGATGCGGTCGCGGTCGTCGGTGATGACGCCGGGGACGGACAGGCGGGCGATCTGGTCCTTCTCGCCCCGCACGTCGTCCAGGCCGCCGGCAAGGCCGACCCCTGCGATGACGGCGACGGCAATGGCGACGATGGCGGCGACCCGCCAGCCCGTCACCGAGCGGCGCAGGCGGCGGCGTTCAACCACCGCATCGGCCTGAAGCAGCGATCCGGTGTCGGAAGTGCCTCGTTCGACGGGCATCAGGCGTCCGTTCCCTCGCTTCACGGCAGACCGGGCAGCCGGCCGTGCTATGGCGTTCCCGCCGGATCCGTCCCCACCGATCCGGTGCCCCGATGACCGGGCTCCTCGCCATGACGGCGGCGGAACCTCTTCCCTCGGCATCAAACAGACGCTGATGGCGAAAGCAAGGTTAATCTCACGGAAGCCGCTGGATCAACACGCGATTTCGCTCTTGACGCGACGGTCGTTTTCGTTCGTGTGCGAAGGCTGGAGCCCCAAAACGAAGAAACCCGCCTCGCGGCGGGTTTCCGGTATCGTCGGTCCCGGGGGCACCGAAGCGCCCCGGGGCCGGGAAGGAATGGCATCCGCGGAGCGGATCAGTCCTTGTCGCCGTCCTGACGGGCGCGCAGCGCCGCGCCGAGGATGTCGCCGAGCGAGGCACCGGAGTCCGACGAGCCGAACTGGGCCACGGCTTCCTTCTCCTCGGCGATTTCCAGCGCCTTGATCGAGACCTGCACCTTGCGGGCGCGGCGGTCGAACTGGAGGATGCGGGCATCCACCTTGTCGCCGACGGCGAACCGCTCGGGGCGCTGGTCGGCGCGGTCGCGGGCGAGGTCGGAGCGACGGATGAACGAGGTCAGGTCGGTGCCGACCAGCTTCACCTCGATGCCGCCTTCCTTCACCTCGGTCACTTCACAGGTGACGATGGCGCCCTTCTTCAGGTCGCCCGCCTCCGCGAAGGGATCGCCGGCAAGCTGCTTGATGCCGAGCGAGATGCGCTCCTTGTCGACGTCGACATCGAGAACGACCGCCTTGACCACTTCGCCCTTGCGGAACTCCTCGATGACCTGCTCGCCGGGACGGTTCCAGTCGAGATCCGACAGGTGAACCATGCCGTCGACGTCGCCGTCGAGGCCGAGGAAGAGGCCGAACTCGGTCTTGTTCTTGACCTCGCCTTCGACGACGGACCCGATCGGGTACTTGTCGACGAAGCTCTCCCACGGATTGGAAAGGGTCTGCTTCAGACCGAGGGAGATGCGGCGCTTCACCGGATCCACCTCGAGGATCATCACTTCCACTTCCTGCGAGGTGGAGACGATCTTGCCGGGGTGGACGTTCTTCTTGGTCCACGACATCTCGGAGACGTGGATCAGGCCTTCGATGCCCGGCTCCAGCTCCACGAAGGCGCCGTAGTCGGTGATGTTGGTCACGCGGCCGGTGAAGCGAGCCTCGACCGGATACTTGGCCTCGATGCCCTCCCACGGGTCGGACAGCAGCTGCTTCATGCCGAGCGAGATGCGGTGCGTCTCGTGATTGACGCGGATGATCTGCACGCGGACGGTCTGGCCGATCGTGAGGATCTCGGACGGATGGTTGACGCGACGCCACGCCATGTCGGTGACATGGAGCAGGCCGTCGATGCCGCCGAGGTCGACGAACGCACCGTAATCGGTGATGTTCTTGACCACGCCCTCGATGATCTGGCCCTCTTCCAGGCTCTGCACCAGCTCCGAACGCTGCTCGGCGCGGGTTTCCTCGAGAACGACGCGGCGCGACACGACGATGTTGCCGCGGCGCTTGTCCATCTTGAGGATCTGGAAGGGCTGCGCGGTGTGCATCAGCGGGCCGACATCGCGCACCGGGCGGATGTCGACTTGGCTGCGCGGCAGGAACGCCACGGCGCCGTCGAGGTCGACGGTGAAGCCGCCCTTGACCTGGTTGAAGATCTGGCCGGTGACCTTCTCGCCCTTGGTGAAGGCGACTTCGAGGCGCACCCAGCTCTCTTCGCGCCGCGCCTTCTCGCGCGACAGCACGGCCTCTCCGAGGGCGTTCTCGACGCGCTCCAGATAGACTTCGACTTCGTCGCCCACATTGAGCGCCCCGTCACGGGCGCGGGCTCCGAATTCCTTCAGGGCGACTCGCCCTTCGACCTTCAAGCCGACGTCGATGACGGCGAGGTCTTTTTCGATTGCAACGACGATGCCCTTGATCACGGACCCTTCGTGCATCTCCGACTTGGAGAGAGACTCGTCGAGAAGCGCGGCAAAATCGTCGCGCGTGGGATTGAGCGAGGCCATTCAGACTCCTGAGCGTGCCGACGGTTCGAGTGGTTCGGACCGATCCGGCCAGCCCGGCCCCGTTGGGGGCTTCCGCCCTGTCATGAACGGGCGGGTCGGCACATGCGGGCTGACGGATTCGTAAGCTCTCCGGGCGTCTGCTTCTGCGCCGCCATGGGGCGAGCCTGACGGCGCGTCCCGACAGGCATCGCGAAGACTTACGAAAACCGCCGTTTAAGCCCGGCTTACATAGCCGCAAGGGTCGTCATCCACAAGAGGATCTCGCCGGTTTCCGCCCTTTTTGCGCGTCCCCGCGCCACTTTTCGCGCATTCCGAGGGACGCGAGCGATCCCGCTCCGGCCCGCCGCTGCCT
>JAEZMP010000533.1 GCA_023442215.1 Pseudomonadota bacterium | reverse complement strand
CCCCAGTCGCGGTGCATCGGGCGGTTCTCGACCTTCGCGTCGTAGCGCCGCCACCGCAGCGGGCGGCGCGCGCCCGAGGCGATTTCGCCGCGCAGGTCGACGCAGTCGCTCCAGACCTGGATGAGATCGCGGATGCGCGCTGCGAAGTTGAGCGCGAGCAGGCCATCCCATCGCGCCGCATCCGGGGCGACGGCTTCCACGGCGTCGAGGCGGGAAAGCAGCACGGCGCGGCGATCTTCCGTGAGTTCGGAACCGCTTTCGAGCCACGCGCAGGTCTCGTCGACGAGGGCCTCGACGGCGGCGGGCCAGCTGCCGTGCGCGGGTTCCCCCGTGGGACTGTCGTCTCCGTCGATCCGCGCCCGGGCGGTGATCAGATCCGTTATGCCCGACACCACAGGAAGGAGTGCCACCATCCGCCGCTGGAGGACGCGCAGCGGCGGCACGATATCGCGCAAGGCCGAGGTGTCGTAGGCGATGTGGGTTGTGAAGGCATTGAGATCGACGGCGTCGGCGGCGAGGCGCCGGCGGTCGGCGAGCGCGGCCGCACTCGCTCCCGCGCCGCGCAGGCTTTCCAGGGCAAGCCGCGATCCGTCGCGCAGCCAGGCGTCGATGCGCGCCGCCAGCACCGGGCCGGCGTGGCGCGGGAACACCAGCCGGCTGACGAGTGCCGCGCAGACGATGCCGATCGCGATCTCCTCCACCCGGCCGACCGCGTAGTCGAACGCCGTCTGCGGCGCTGAGACGATCGCGAAGCTCGTCAACCCGGCGGTATAGCCGGCGAGCATGAAGGCATAGCTGCGCGGGCTGCGGTCGAGGAGGCTGACGATCAGGCACGCCCCCATCCACAGCGCGAGAGCCAGCGTGAGGAGTTCGGGGGCATCGATCAGGTTCGGCACCAGCACGACGCAGGCGACGCCGCCCGCCACCGTGCCGAGGAGACGATAGACCGCCTTGGAAGTGGTGGCGCCGGACAGCGGATGCGCGACGATATAGACCGCGCCCACCGCCCAATAGGGATTGGGCAGGTCGAACGTCAGCGCGATCCACAGCGCGAGCATCGCTGCGGCGAATGTCTTCAGGGAAAAGACGACGTCCCAGAACCCGGGAGCGGTGGCTGCAGTCTTGGTCATGGCGGCTTGCGATCTGGCGGGACGGCACTCAATCCCGCGGGAGCTTCTCCAGAATGCGGTCGAGCACGCCGAGCGCGATGTCGACATGCTCCGGCGGCAGGTCGCCGAGCAGCCGCGCGCGAAGCGCGGTCGCGGCGGTTTCCGCCTCCCGGGCGACTGCCCTGCCCGCCTCCGTCAGGCGGATCAGCTTGACGCGCCGGTCGGCGGCATCGGCATGCCGCCGGATCAGCCCCTCCTGCTCGAGTCCGTCGACGACGCGCACGATGGTCGGCCCCTCGACCCCGACGAGGTCGGCGAGATCCTTCTGCGGGATGCCGTCGCCATAGCGGGCGAGCATCATCAAGGGCAGCGCGGTCGCGTTGGACAGGCCGTGGGCGGCCATCGCGGCGTCATAGGCCCGCCGCCAGCCGCGCGAGGCCGCGCTGAGACGGGGCGCGAAGTCCCGCCAGGACGGCTTCATCGCAGAATGGGAGGGTGGCTGTTTCGGCGAGGAGTCCATAGGTCAATACATCGCGATTTAGATTTCATGCTATTAGATAGCATCATATCTATATGCTTGCAAGGTCGCCCGCCCGCGGACGGGCGCGGGCGGACGACGTGGCAATGCAAGTGACCCGCCCGCTGGGGCTGGACGCGCGACGATTCAGGGCAGGCGCGACAGCCGTTCCAGCATCAGGTCGTAGAAGGCCGGGTTATCCAGATCGCGCAGCACGAGGCAGTTGGCCGGCTTCTTCGTCACGCCCCACCAGTCCACCACCGTCATGCCGGTTGTGACTGGCGAGACGATCTCGATGTCGACGTGGCAGTCGCGGCCCCGGAACAGATCGGGGCGGAGCAGGAAGCCGATGACGCAGGGATCGTGCAACGGATAGCTGTCCGTGCCGAATTTCTGGTTGCCGTAGCGCTGGTAGAATTCGGCCATGCCGGCGGCCTGGACGGCTGTTTCGGTGCCCACCGCCCTCAGGCGGCGCAGCCAGTCCGGCGTCATCACCGCCTTGTAGGTGCAGTCGATCGGCACCATCGTCAGCGGCACGCCGGACGAGAACACGACATGGGCCGCGTGGGGGTCGACGAAGATGTTGAACTCGGCCGCCGGCGTGGTGTTGCCGCCCTCGAAGAAGCCGCCGCCCATCAGCACCACCTCGCGGATGCGCGGCACGATGGCCGGTTCCTTGACGATGGCCATCGCGAGGTTCGTCATCGGCCCGAGCGTGCACACGGTGATCGTGCCCGGGTCCGCCGCCATCACGGTGTCGACGATGAAGTCCACGCCGTGCTTTGCCCCGAGCGGCGCGGACGGCGGCGGCAGATCGCAACCGTCGAGCCCGGAATCGCCGTGGACATATTCGGCCGTGAACAGCGGGCGCACCATCGGCCGCCGGCAGCCCGGATAGACCGGAATGTCGGCCCGTCCGGCCAGCTCCAGCACCATCTGGGCGTTGAGCGTCGTGCGCTCCAGCGGCACGTTGCCGGCAACGGTCGTGACGCCCACGACCTCCAGTTCCTCCGGCGAGCCGAGCGCCAGAAGAATCGCGAAGGCGTCGTCCTGCCCCGGATCGGTGTCGATGATGATCCTGCGCGGCGCCATGCCGTCTCTCCGTCTCATGCCGTTGACAGGGCGCCGGAGGGAGTCCGACGCGGGCCGGCCGGCCGGTCCATGCCGGCGGGCCGCGAAAGCCGGGGCTGGGTTCAGCCGGTGGTGGCGTGGCGGTACTGGTAGTTCTTGTTGAGCCGCTCCATCACGTAGTCGCCGTAGAGCACCGGCTCGAACCGCGGGCTTTCGCCCGGCTCGACGCAGGTCGGCAGGCAGCCGATGGTGTTCGACATCGCCGGATCGAAGAAGAACGGCACCGAATAGCGGTCGACGGACGAGACGTTCTTGACGCGGTGCGGGGTCGACTGCCAGCGCCCGTTGGTCCAGCGCGAGAGCATGTCACCGACATTGACCACGAAGGTGCCCGGCACCGGCGTCGCCCGGAGCCAGTTGCCGTCCTTGCGCCTGACTTCCAGCCCGCCGACGCCATCCTGCAGCAGCACGGTGATGTAGCCGTAATCGGTGTGCGGCGCGGAGCCGAACTCGTCCGCGGCGGCATCCGGCTGGGAGGGATAGTGCAGCATGCGCAGATAGGTCGTCGGCTTCTCGAAATAGGAATCGAGCCCGGCCGGATCGAGGCCGAGCGCGCGGGCGATGAGGTGGGTGAAGCGGCGCGACATCGTCTCCAGCGCGCCGTTATAGGCGGTCACCGCCTCGCGGAATCCCGGCAGATCCGCCGGCCATTGATTCGGGCCCTGCAGCGGCTTGCCCCATTCCGGATCGTCCTGCGCGACCTCGTGCATCAGCATGAAGGATTCGCTGTTGTTCGGCTTCGTCACCTTCGCGACCGAGGAGGTGACGATGACCGAGGTCTTCGGCGCCATGTAGCCGCGATGGAACTCGTTGATGGCGATGGCATTCTTCGCCTCGGTCGGCATGGCGTGAAAACGCCGGGAGGCCTCGAAGATGCCGTCGACCAGTTCCGGTGCGACGCCCGTGTTGGCGATGTAGCAGAACCCGATGGTGCGGAAGACCTCGTCGAGTTCCGCGGCGATGCGATCCGCGCCCGCCTCGTCGAACGCGAAATTCTGGAGATCGACGATCGGCAGCCGATCGGGGTTCTCTGCAGCGGCATCGGTCATGGAAGGTCGTCCTGATCTGCTGGCGAAAGGAAGCGCGGCCTCGCGGCCATGCGACGAAGAAAGAAGACGGCGGATCGCCTTGCGGCGGCCGCTGGGGACGGCGACGGCATGCGCGGACACGCGTGTTCGAGGCGGCCGAGGCGGCCGCCGCGGCATCGCGAGCGATCGCACGCGCCGCCGTTGGGCAAGGGTGCGCGCGCCGCACCGCTGCAGGCGTATCCCCTCGGAAACACCGGTGAATTTGTCCGCGAGCCATGTCGGCGGAATGGCAATGCCGGCTTGACACTGAACCGGTTTCCGTCGACTGTATACTGAATTAAATCGACGGAACGACGATCTGTCCAGAGGCGATATCGCGTTTTCGGTTCGAAATGACCGGCTGCCCCCTCCCGGGCGGTCGGCTGTTTCAGGCTGGTGCGACGGCTGCGGTGCGGTGGCGTATGCCGCCGGCAGGGCGGTTTTGCCGACGGTGTGATCCTGCGGCGGCGACGTCTCGTGCCGTCACCTGTCACGGCAGCCGCCGTGGCTTGGCAGGCAGGTGTTCGCGCGGCCCCCCGCACGGCACGTGCCTGTCGCTCCCGGAACGGTCCGGGCGTCGTTCGTTTCCGGCGCCGTCCGGAACGTGCGCTGCCTGCGTCTTCACTGCCTGTCCCGCCATCCAGCCCGGAGGTCCGATGGAACTCGATGCCCCGACCGTGATCCGGATGCCGGACATCCTGGGGCGGGAGCTCGTGCATCCGCTGGAGCGCGAGATCATCCGCATGCGCTTTCCCCCCGGCATGCGGCTGGTCGAGGAGGAGAT
>JAEZMP010000400.1 GCA_023442215.1 Pseudomonadota bacterium | reverse complement strand
GGACAACGCCTGCGGTCCGCCGGGGCGAAGCGGCCGTGAACGGCCGAAGGCGAGGAAACGAGAGCGTGGACACTGCAATCGAAGATGCCGGCTCATACGATTTCATTATCGTGGGCGCGGGGTCGGCCGGCTGCGTGTTGGCCAACAGGCTGACGGCGTCCGGCCGCCACCGGGTGCTTCTGATCGAAGCCGGCGGCGAAGACCGGCATATCTGGATTCACATCCCGCTCGGCTATGGCAAGCTGTTCCGCGACCCCCGCGTGAACTGGATGTACGAGACCGAGCCGGAGCCGGAACTCGGCGGACGCCGGGTGTTCCAGCCGCGCGGCAAGGTGCTGGGCGGTTCGAGCTCGATCAACGGCCTCGTCTATATCCGCGGCCAGCGCGAGGACTTCGACCTCTGGCGCGATCTCGGCTGTCCCGGCTGGGGCTTCGAGGACGTGCTGCCCTATTTCATCCGCTCCGAGGACCAGCAGCGCGGCGCCGACCGCTACCACGGTGTCGGTGGGCCGCTCGCGGTGTCCGATCCCGTCGCCCCGCATCCCCTGTGCGATGCCTTCATCGCCGCCGGCCAGGAACGCGGCCTGCCGTTCAATCCCGACTTCAACGGCGAGAGCCAGGAGGGCGTCGGCTATTTCCAGACGACGTCGCGCAACGGCCGCCGCTGCAGCACCGCGGTCGGCTATCTGAAGCCCGCCCGCAAGCGGCCGAACCTCACCGTGCTCACGGGCGCGATGGCGACCCGCGTGGTGTTTTCCGGCAAGGTCGCGACCGGGGTCGAGTTCCTCCACCAGGGTCGCGTCAAGCGCGCCAACGCCGGGCGCGAAGTGCTGCTCTCAGGCGGCGCCATCAACTCGCCCCAACTTCTGGAGCTTTCGGGCGTCGGCAATGCCGCTCACCTCACCGCGCTCGGCGTGCCGGTGGTCGCCGATGCGCCGCGGATCGGCGAGAACCTGCAGGATCATTTCCAGGTGCGCATGGTGTTCCGCTGCAAGAAGCGCGTCACCATCAACGACGCCTATCACAACCTCTTCCGTCGCGCGGGCATGGGCCTCGAATACGCCCTGCGCCGCCGCGGCCCGCTCACCGTCAGCGCCGGCTACGGCACCGCGTTCTTCCGATCCAACGACCACGTGGCGACGCCGGACGTGGAGGTGCACTTCATCACCTTCAGCACCAACAAGATGGGCGAGGCGCTGCACCCCTTCCCGGGCTTCACCGCCTCGGTCTGCCAGCTTCGCCCGGAAAGCCGCGGCGACATCCACATCAAGAGCCGTGATCCGCTGGCGCCGCCGGCCATCCGCGTCAACTATCTCTCCACCGAGGTCGACCGCCAGACCAACGTGGACGGGCTGAAGACGCTGCGCCACATCATGCAGGCGCCGGCGATGTCGGACTTCATGGAAACCGAGATCGAGCCCGGCCTCGCCATCGCCAGCGACGAGGACCTGCTCGCCTATTGCCGGCGCGTCGGCAGCACCATCTACCACCCCTCCGGCACCTGCACGATGGGCACCGGCGAGGACGCCGCCGTCACGCCCGATCTGAAGGTGCGCGGCGTCGAGCGCCTGCGCGTGGTCGACGGCTCGATCATGCCGCGCCTGATTTCCGGCAACTGCAACGCAGCCATCGTGATGATCGGCGAGAAGGCCGCCGACATGATCCTGGCCGACGCCCGCTGAGGCGGCCGGCCGTCCCGAAACGCCCCCTACCCCCAAAAGAAACGAGATGGAGGAAACCATGACGGATATCCGTCTTTACATGTTCCAGACCGGCCGCATCCGCCAGCGCGAGGTCAACATCAAGCTCGGCGCCGGGCAGGACGTGTTCTACACGCCGATCCCGTGGTTCCTCATCACCCACCCCAAGGGCAACGTGGTGATCGACGGCGGCATCGCCGTCGAGGCCGCCCGCGATCCGAAGGCGCACTGGGGCGCGGTGTCCGACGTCTACTGGCCGGAACTGACCGAGGACACCGGCTGCATCAATGCGATGCAGGCCCACGGTTTCGATCCGAAGGACGTGCGCTACGTGCTGCAGTCGCACCTGCATCTCGACCACACCGGCGCCATCGGCCGCTTCCCGAACGCCACGCACATCGTGCAGCGCAAGGAGTACGAGTACGCCTTCACCGCCGACTGGTTCGCCGCCGGCGGCTACATCCTGAAGGACATCGACAAGCCCGGCCTGAAGTGGTTCTTCCTCGACGGTCCGCAGACCGACGGCTTCGACCTCTACGGCGACGGCGTGATCAAGATGATCTTCACGCCCGGCCACTCGCCCGGCCACCAGTCGTTCCTCATCACCCTGCCGGAAACCGGCGCGGTGCTGCTGACCATCGACGCGACCTATACGATGGATCACTGGAACGAGAAGTGCCTGCCGGGCTTCCTCACGTCCGCCATCGAGGTTTCGCATTCGGTGAAGAAGCTCCGGATGCTGGCCGAGCAGACCGACGCCATGGTCGTGACGGGTCACGATCCCGATGCCTGGCCGTCGTTCCGCCAGGCCCCGGCCTATTACGGTTGAGGCAGGGCCGATGACCGGAACATCTGAGCCCGGCGGCGTGATCCGCACCATCGGCTTTCCCGGCCGCTATGTGCAGGGGCCGGGCGCGCTGGCCGGCATCGGCCGTCTGTTCGCCGACCTCGGCTACCGCCGCCCGCTGGCGCTTGCCGACGGCGTGGTGAAGGACAAGGTGTGGCCCACCGCTTCGGCGGCTCTGGCGGAGGCCGGCATCGCGCCGGCCCTCGCCGATTTTCCGGGCGAATGCACCCGCGCGGTGATCGCGGCGCTGAGCGAGGCCGCCCGCGCGGAAGGCATCGACAGCGTCGTGGTGTTCGGCGGCGGCAAGGCGATCGATTCCGCCAAGGGCGTCGCCCGGGCTCTGGATCTGCCGATCGTGATCTGCCCGACCGTCGCCTCCAGCGACGCGCCGACCAGCCGGCTGATCGTGCTCTATGACGAGAACCACCGTCTCGTCGGGGTGGATTTCACCCGCCGCAATCCCGATGCCGTCGTGGTCGACACGGCGATCATCGCGAAGGCCCCGGCCCGGCTGTTCGCCGCCGGCATCGGCGACGCCATGAGCAAGCGCTTCGAGGCGCGGCAGTGCCGCGCGGCCGGCGGGCTGAACTCGTTCGGCACCCAGGCGCTCGAAACCGCCCTCCTGCTGACCGAGACCGTGTTCGACCGGCTTTGCGCGCGCGGTCCGGCCGCCTATGCCGCCGTCAGGACCGGCACGTGGTCGCCCGATGTCGAAAGCGTCGTCGAGGCGACGGTGCTGGTCAGCGGCGTCGGCTTCGAAAGCGGCGGCCTTTCGCTGGCCCACGCGCTGATCCGTGGCCTCACCGCGATTCCCGCCATGGCGGGCATGCTGCACGGCGAACTCGTGGCCTTCTCGACGCTCGTCCAGCTTTGCGTCGAGGGGCAGGACGAGGCGGCCTGCAACGCCGTGATGGACCTGATGGAAGCGGTCGACCTGCCGATGACGCTCGCCGCCCTCGGCCAGTCCGAACCCCTGACGGAGGCCGAGAAGGCACTCGTCGCGGAGGCGACGCTCGCGACCAACTACAGCCGCCACATGGCGCCGCCGCTGACGGCGGAAGCGCTCATCCGGGGGATCGAGGCGGCCGACAGGCTCGGCCGCGCCCGCCGCCGGACGGCTTGAGACACGGGACGCGCTCGCCGCCCGGAAGGGCGAGGGCGCGCCCCGACGCTTCCTTTGCCAACCACGAGATCTGCTCCCGCGAGTGCCCGGCACTTTCGCGGCCGCCCCGGTGCGTGCCCGCGCGTGCGCACCACGCCCCTGTCGGAAGGACACTGAAGAGATGTTGGAGAACGTAGCGCTCATCGTCGGCGGAGAGCATCGCCGCCACGGATCGGCCGGCGAAGTCGCGCTGATGGACCCGGCGACGGATGAAACCCTGGCGACGCTGCCCCGCGCCGGCAAGGCGGAAGCCCGCGAGGCCGCGGCCCTCGCCCTTGAGGGCTTTGCGGAGTGGTCCGCGCTTTCCGCCTTCGAGCGCTACAAGATCATGCGCCGCGCGGCCGACATCATGCGCGGCAAGGCCGAGGAGGCCGCGCGGATGATGTCGCGCGAGCAGGGCAAGGTAGTCGCCCAGGCCCTGCTGGAGTGGAACGCCTCCGCCGATCTCGTCGACTGGTCGGCCGAGGAAGGCCGGCGCACCTACGGCCGCATCGTTCCCCCGCGGCTGAAGGACGTCACCTTGTCGGTCGTCCACCGGCCGGTCGGCCCGGTCGCGGTCATGGCGCCGTGGAACTTCCCGGCCTGGGGGCCGATGCAGAAGATCGCCCCGGCGCTCGCCGCCGGCTGTTCCGTGGTGATCAAGCCGTCCGAGGACACACCCGTCACGGCGTGGCTGATCGGCTGCTGCCTGCTCGAAGCCGGCGTGCCGGCGAAGGCCGTCTCCGTGCTCTGGGGCAGTGCCTCGGAGATCTCGACGGCGCTGATCGAGGCGCCGGAAATCCGCAAGATCTCCCTCACCGGTTCCATCCGCGTCGGCCGCATCGTGGCGGCGGCGGCCGGCAAGGAACTGAAGAAGGTGACGATGGAGCTCGGCGGCCATGCCCCCGTCATCGTCGCCGAGGATGCCGATCTCGACGCGCTGGTGCCGCAGGCGGTGTTCTGGAAGTTCCGCAACAGCGGCCAGGTGTGCGTGTCGCCCACGCGCTTCCTTGTGGCCGATCCGATCCACGACACCTTCGTCTCGCGCATGGTGGCGGAAACGGAGAAGGTCGTCGTCGGCAACGGCCTCGATCCGGCGACCCAGATGGGTCCGCTGACCACGCTCGGCCAGCTCCAGTCGGTCGACCGCATGGTCCTCGATGCCGTCTCGAAAGGCGCGAAGCTGGAGACCGGCGGCGCACGCGTCGGCAACATCGGCAATTTCTACAAGCCCACCATTCTCTCCGGCATGACGACGGAAATGGCGGCGATGAACGACGAGCCGTTCGGCCCGCTCGCCCTCGTCGCCCGCATGGGCTCGCTCGACGAGGCGCTCGCCGAAGCCAACCGCCTGCCGGTCGGGCTCGGCTCCTATGCCTTCACGCGCTCGGACGCCACCGCCGCGCGCATCGCCGCCGGCATCAAGGCCGGGATGCTCGGCATCAACCACTTCGCGCTGGCGCTGCCGGAAACCCCGTTCGGCGGGGTCCTCGACAGCGGCTTCGGGTCCGAGGGCGGCACCGAGGCGGTCCAGTCCTACATGACGACGATGCTCATCACGCACAAGCACTGACGTCGCGACCGCCGACGTCACCATCGCGCACGGCATCCGCGGGGCGTTCCTGCGGATGCCTCATCAAGAAGCCACCCGAACACAAGAAAAAATGGGAAGGAAACGACCGTGGGTGAACACAGGATCCAGCTCGACACGCCCCTGCCGCTGCCGTGCGGAGCGACGCTGCCGAACCGGCTCGGCAAATCCGCCATGACGGAAGGCTGCGCCGACCATCTCGGTCGTGCCACCGCCGATCACGAGCGCCTTTACCGCCTGTGGGGACGCGGCGGCACCGGCCTTCTCATCACCGGCAACATCCAGGTCGACCGCCGTTCGCTGGAACGGCCCGGCAACGTGCGCATCGAAGGTCCGCAGGACGCCGAGCAGATGCGCCGGCTCTCCGCCATGGCCGAGGCCGGACAGGAGCACGGCGCCCACGTCTGGGCGCAGATCGGCCATGCCGGCCGGCAGGCCCCGGCCGGCGCGTGTCCGGAGCCGGTAGCGCCCTCCTCCGTTCCCCTGAAGATGCTGCGCTGGCAGCAGCAGGCGCCGCGCGCGCTCAGGGAAGACGAGATCGAGAACATCATCTGGCGCTTCGGCAATGCCGCCAGGGTCGCGAAGGAAGCCGGGTTCCGCGGCGTGCAGGTTCATGGCGCCCATGGCTACCTGATCAGCGAATTCCTTAGCCCGCGCGTCAACCAGCGCACCGACAAGTGGGGTGGCGACCTCAAGGCCCGCGCCCGCTTCCTGCTGGAAGTGATCCGCACCATCCGCGCGGCCGTCGGCCCGGATTATCCGGTCGGCCTGAAGCTCAACTCGGCCGATTTCCAGAAGGGTGGCTTCTCCCACGAAGATTCGATGCAGGTCGTGGAGTGGCTCAACCACGAGGGGCTCGACCTTCTGGAACTGACCGGCGGCACCTATGAGCACCTCAGCCTTCTCGGCGTGAAGGTCGACAATCAGTTCGAGCGCGAGCCGCCCCGCGCCTCAACCGCCGCCCGCGAGGCCTATTTCGCCGTCTACGCCGCCGAGGCGCGCGGCATCGCGAAGATGCCGGTGATGTCGACCGGAGGGTTCCGCCGCCGCGAATCCATGATCGGTGCGCTCAACGACGGCACCTGCGATCTCGTCGGCCTCGCCCGCCCGGTGTGCGTCGATCCCGACATCTCCGCGAAGCTCATCCGCGGCGAGGTCGACGAGACCTCCGTCTACGAGCACACCACCGCGCTCTCCGAGGCGGAAAAGCAGAACCTGCTTCCGGACGAGATCCAGACGGCGACGGTGCTTGGCCAGCAGGCGTTCTTCTTCATGACGCTCTACGACATGGCCGAAGGCCGCCTGCCCCACGTCAACCGCACCCTGCCCGGCGCCCAGGCCGAGCTCGTCGCCCGCGAGGATCTGATCACCCGCAACCTCGTCTGACGGGACTTCCCCCCCTTCCCGTCGACACGGCGGCGCCGGCCCCTTCCCCTGGCCGGCGCCGTCCTTTCTTCAAACCCCTCGGCCGTGACCTGCGAGGGCCGACATTTTCGGGTGGTGTCTCAGTTTGAAATTAGCGCTCAATAGATGCAGCGAGCGTCATCACGTCAAACGAACCCCAACACTCGGTTGCTAGGTCCACCCCCATTGGCGGGAAACCGGCTTGAATTACCTTCTTGCCACGCGTGTGCACGAACTCTACCGCTGGCACCATGTCAGCGTCTGAGCTTGCGATTACCGCCGCGTCATATGAGTCGGATACGGCCAAACGAATTAGGTCTGTCACTAGAAGTGTATCGACGCCCTTTTCAACGGTAGCGCGGATCGGCTCCCCGCAGCTCGCGTGGGGGCAATGAGAAATAGGGCGATGGCAAGCGGGACAATTTGATAGCGCTTTAGGCTTTCGTTCGCGAACTTGCACATTGATCCCCGGTTGGCGATCTAACCAAGTGCTAGCCCAAGCCTTGAATTTTTTGCCTTCGTCTGTCGTGGGGTTATACGAGGTATAAATATGGCACCCTTCGAAACTAAACCCCGTCTGTACGGCGCCCAAAACTTGTGCCGCTGCGGCAGCTAAATTGGGTCCGAGCCCCTTCCAATCAATTTTCGTACGATAATCAGGCACTTGTTTCTGCACCGAGAAACGCTGATTGATCGATAATTGCAGGTTCCAATAATCCACGAAAATGGCGATCCGCACGGGGAAACTCCGAGTCAAATTGACTTGACATTGACCTCTGTTGGCCTACCTGTAGCGCATTGCATCCCAGCTGTCGCGCCGGTAGTGGCATTCATATACGGCAGCTTATGGTTTCCCCAGAGGCGCACCCAGGTGCGCCTCTGTGTTTTTAAGCACGCTTTTTATCTAGCCGTGCATTCCGGCTCCTTCGGAGCCGACGCGTCGATAATGACGGCAATGTCTAGGATAGACCAGACCCTGGCGACACACCCGATGTCATGGGCGGAGTCATCTTTACCGCCTTGCGCACCATCATGAAGTTGTACCAGACGGTATAGGGCGGAACTATCTGCATATGGTTCTCGAATTTCTTGGAGAACCCGTTATTGAGGCGAGTAGACCGGCGCATCTCCACCCGCATGGCGAGGTTCTTATGCTCCGCATAGGATGTATTGACCCGCTTTTGATCGGGCGAGTCTTCAATGCTTTCCTTGCGCGCCGATGCACCCTACGGGGTTGTAGCGGCCCTTGGCGCTCTCAGGAGCCCGTCATCGAGGGGTGCAGCTTCATCGGTCTCGCCGTGGCGATGCGCATAGCGTGCATGGCTGTGTGTTTCTCGCCTTTACGACCATTGGGCATATTTCACCTTTCCGATTTGGCCGCACAACGGGCACCGCACCTGGTCGAGCTTCCAATTAGAAACCTGCCCGGAAAATCCCTCGAGCGCGTACTGGACCCATAATTCGCTGTACGGCTGATCGTTCTCAGCCGTTTTAAGCGTGCCTTCATGGCCGCACTCGCATTCCAATTCGTCGGTAGTTCGCAGAGTCACAAGCCGCCCTCCGTGCTTACCTACCGGTTAGCATAGCACGGGATTCCGCCACACCGTGGCGGTGGTTAAGGACGCCAGATTTCAAACTGAGACATCACCCATTCCCGACATCCCTTGCCCGCGGTGCCGTCCCGGCCTTATGCTACCGAAGGATGAGCCCAGAAGAGCTCACCATGGAGGAACGTACGGCGAAGGATCTCGGCTGAGGACGGCCGGGTCAGGCCTCCGAACTTTCTGTCGGCCCGCCCGGTTTCATCGGCAGCCCGTCCGTCGGACCGTCAAGGTCCGGAAAGCCGGAGGCGGCGTGCATTGCAATCCGAGCGCTGTTCCGTCCGGTTTCGTCCGGCAATGGACGCGGGTTGCCGCCGTTCCGGCCCTCGCCGCCCCGACCGCACGTCTTCGCGCAGGCGCGGGCGTGCCCGAGCCGGAGGGCATCGCATGGACCAGAACGCCGACCAGATCGCGATCCGCAGAGCCTGGGAAACGTTTCTGACGGAAGGACGGCGCTCGCCGTCCATTTCCCCCGCGCTCGCCAGTTCCTGGGAGCGCTCGCGGACGTCGGGCGTCGTCAGCCGCCAGACCGAGGCGCCGTTGTCCGCAGAGCCCGAAGTGCACCGCCGCCGCCGGCAGAGCGCGGCGCTGCTGGCCGCCGCCCGGCCCGCCCTGACGCGCTCCCATGCCTTTCTCGGCGATGCCTCGTCGATGATGATCCTGTCGGATGCCACCGGATTCATCGTCGAGACGGCGGGCGATCCGCGCGTGATCGACCACGGCCGCCGCAATCACCTCGAAACCGGCGGCCGGTGGGAAGAGGCGGCGATCGGCACCAACGCCATCGGCACGGCGCTGGTGGAGCGCCGGGCGATCCAGGTGCGCGGCGCCGCCCATTATTGCGAGGACGTGCAGCGCTGGACGTGCGCGGCGATGCCGGTCTGCCATCCCGTCGGGGGTGAACTCCTGGGCGTGGTCGACATCTCCGGCCCGATGGCCTCGTTCAATCCCCAGAGTCTCGCGCTGGCGGTCGCCATCGGGCAGGAGATCGAGGCCCAGCTCGGCCGCACGGCCGAGGCCGAGCACGAGGAGCTGCTGCGCCGCTTCCTGTCCAAGCGCTCGATGTGGCTCAGCGAGGAAATGCTGGTGGTCGACCGGCGCGGCGTGCTGGTCCACGGCACCCGTCATGCCCGCCAGAAGCTCGATGCCGCCTCGCCTGAGGGGCTCGCCAGCGACGTGCGCGCGCTGATCGGCCGGGCCGAAAGCGCGGCGTGGGAGGAGAACTGCCGGCGCCGCTTCCCCAATGCCAGCCTCGAGGTGGTGCGGGTCGACGGCGAGGCCATCGGCTGCATCATCCTGATGCACAACAGGCGCGCCGGCGGCGGTCCGTCGGCCACGCCCGCCACGCTGCCATCGGCCGCCGAGCCCTTCTTCGGCTTCGACGAGATCGTCGGCGCCTGCGCGGCGATGGAGCAGGCGCGGGAGAAGGGCCGCAAGCTCGCCCGCAACGCCCTGCCCGTGCTGATCGAGGGCGAGACCGGCGTCGGCAAGGAGCTGTTCGCGCGCGCCATCAAGTGCGCCGGCCCGCGCGCCGCCGGGCCGTTCGTTCCGCTCAATTGCGGCGGCATGCCGCGCGATCTCATCGCCAGCGAGCTGTTCGGCTATGCCCGCGGCGCCTTCACCGGCGCCGACGAAAAAGGCCGCGCCGGGCGCATCGAGAAGGCCGACGGCGGCGTGCTCTGCCTCGACGAGATCGGCGAGATGCCGCTCGACCTGCAATCCTATCTCCTGCGCGTGCTCGAGGACGGCGTCGTCTACCGCATCGGCGATCACGAGCCGCGGCAGGTGGATATCCGCATCGTCTCGATGACGAACCGCGACCTCGCCGCCGAGGTCGAGGCCGGCCGGTTCCGCCGCGACCTCTATTACCGCATCGCCGCGGTGCGGCTCGCCATCCCGCCGCTGCGCGAGCGCGGCGAGGATGTCGTGCTGCTCGCGGCGCGGCTCGGCCACGAGGCCGCGATGCGCCTCGGCCGCCCGCCGCCGCGGTTCTCGCCGTCCGTGCTCGACCTGTTCCGGTCCTATCCCTGGCC
>JAEZMP010000434.1 GCA_023442215.1 Pseudomonadota bacterium | reverse complement strand
GGACCTGAACGGCAACGAGATCACGCTGAAGGATGCCAACGCCGCGCCGGTCGCGACGCTCTATTCGACGGCGCCGAGCACCTTCCAGGGCCGGCTGTCGAACGGCACGGGCCTGACCGTCAGCCGCTGAATTCCGCCCGGACGCCGCTGCCGCAGGGCGGGCGGCATCGCGGCGCTTCCGTCAAGGCGTTACGGCCCGCCGTAAGCAGGGCGGGCCGGCGGAGTGGGGCTGAGAGCCCTCAGCCCTTGTTCGGCTCCGTCGCATCGCCGGGGCCGCCCGGATCCCGTTCGTCGGGCAGGGCGTGGCGCTGCATCAGCGGCACCTGCGCCACGGCGAACAGCAGCGTCAGCGGCATCACCCCGAACACCTTGAAGTTGACCCAGAAATCGGTCGGGAACGACCGCCACACGACTTCGTTGATCGCCGCCAGCACGAGAAAGAACAGGCCCCAGCGCAAAGTCAGCTTGCGCCAGCCCTCCTCGTCGAGCCGCAGCACCTCGTCGAACACGTGGCCGATCAGCGAGCGGCCGAACGCGAGGCCGCCGAGCAGCACCCCCGCGAACAGCAGGTTGACGATGGTGGGCTTCAGCTTGATGAAGACCTCGTCGTGCAGGGCGAGCGTCAGTCCGCCGAAGACCAGCACCACCACGCCGGAGACGATCGGCATCACCGGCAGCCGCCGCACCAGCGCGTAGGACACCACGAGCGCGGCGACCGTGGCCGCCATGAAGCCGGCCGTGGCGGTGAACAGGTCGGTGCGGCCGTTCAGCACGAAGAAAACCAGGAGAGGCCCGAGCTCCAGTGCCAGCTTCGCGAGCGGGGGAAGCTTGCGTTTCGCGCTGCCGCCGGTGCCGGCCGCGACGCGCGCGGGGCGGATGGATTGGTCGTTCATACGAAGTCCTTGCGCGAGGGCCCGGGCCGGATCGCCGGTGCGTCGTTCGCCGTCCGCGACATTTGCGCCCGTTCGCCGCGACGATCAAGTCGCACAGGCAAGCGGTATCTGCGAGCGCGGAGGCAATTGATACCGGCAGGTGATGCCTGCAAGTGACACCTGATTGTGTCGATCGTGGTACGGCGGCCGGACGGAGATTTCGCGGACCTTGCAGCCGCGATTGCGCCATACTGGCCATGCCATTCTCCACGCGTCATAACCTACAGTCGAATCGTCGGAACCGGTCCATCACATCGTTTCGAGGACGGCCGTTTCCGGGGCCGGCCCGGGGCAGCCGTTCCTGAAGCCCGCACCGGCCTGTCCGGATCCCGCCGCAGCACAGGGGCGTCGCCGGACGGTTGCGGCCTTCGCGATGCATTATGCGTCGCGGACGGGTGGACACCCGGTGACGCCCGGGACGAAGATGGCCGGTGACGGCATCCGGTGCCGCCCGCCTTGCGCCGTTTTGAAGGAACGCCATGACCTTGCCGATCGTGCTGGCTGCGGTGGCCGGCCTTCTCGTCCTGATCGCCCTGCTGCAGCCTCTGGCCGAACGGCTCCAGGTGCCGCCGTCGGTCATTCTCGCGACCGTCGGCATCCTGATCGGCGCCGTGGCGGCGTTCATCTTCTATTCGCCGACGGCGAGCGCGCTCGACGGCGTGGCGCGCGTGTTCGTGGAACTGCCGATCACGGCGGACACGTTCCTCTACGTCTTCCTGCCCGTGCTCCTGTTCCAGACCTCCCTCAGCCTCGACGTGCGCCGGCTCGCCGACGATGCGGCGCCGGTGCTGATGCTGGCGGTGGTGGCCGTGCTGGTGGCGACGCTCGCGATCGGCTTCGCGCTCGCGCCGGTCACGGGCCAGCCGCTGGTCGCCTGCCTGCTGCTCGGCGCCATCGTCGCCACCACGGATCCGGTCGCCGTCATCGCCATCTTCCGCGAACTCGGCGCACCCGCGCGGCTGACGCGCCTCGTCGAAGGCGAGAGCCTTCTCAACGACGCCGCGGCCATCACCCTGTTCGTGCTGCTCTTGGGTCTGCTCGTCTCCGACACGAAGATGAGCTTCTCCGGAGCGCTTCTGCATTTCGCCATGGCCGGCGTCGGCGGCGCGGTGTTCGGCTATCTCGGCGGGCTGCTCGGCAATCTCCTGTTCCGCGTGGTGCGCGACATCCCGCCGGCGCTCGTCACGCTCAGCGTCGCGCTGCCCTATCTCGTCTATATCGGCGGCGAACAGGTGTTCCACATCTCCGGCGTGGTCGCGGTGGTCGCGGCGGGCATCGCGGTGAACATCCACGCCCCCACCATCGTCGCCCCGGATTCCTGGCGCTATCTGCGCGAGATCTGGGAACAGGTCGAGTTCTGGGCCGCCTCGCTCATCTTCGTGCTCGCCTCGATCCTGGTGCCGCGGCTCCTCAGCGATATCGGCCCGTGGGATCTGGTGCCGCTCGGCGTGCTGATCCTCGCCGCCTTCCTGTCGCGGGCGGCGGTGCTGTTCGCGCTGCTGCCGCTCCTGAGCTTCCTCCGGCTGTCGCAGCGGGTCTCCAACGCGTTCAAGCTCGTCATCGTGTGGGGCGGCCTGCGCGGCGCGGTCACGCTGGCGCTGGCGCTGTCCGTCACCGAGAACCCGTTCGTCGACCCGGAGGTCAAGCGCTTCATCGCGGCCACGGCGACCGGCTTCACGCTGTTCACGCTGCTCGTCAACGGCACCACGCTCAGGGCGCTGATCCGCCTGCTCGGGCTCGACCAGATCTCGCCGCTCGATGCCGCCGTCCGCGACGGCGTGGTGGCCGTGGCGCTCGGCAACGTGCGCGACTCCGTGCTCTACGCGGCCCAGACGGCCGAAATCAGCGACGACATCGCCCGCAAGGCAATCGCCCCCTACGACGCCCGCATCGAGACGGTGGTGCAGCGCACCGAGACCGAGAAGGAAATCCTCGAGCGCGACCGCCTCACCCTCGGTCTCGTGGCGCTTGCCGACCGCGAGCGCGAGCTGATCCTGGAATTGTTCCGCGAGCGCACCGTGTCGGTGCGCATCATCGAGCACCTCCTGACCGATCTCGGCCGGCTGCGCGAGCGGGCGCGGGCGGGCGGGCGCGTGGAATATAACCGCGCGGCACGGCGGATGCTCGGCTACTCGCTCCCGTTCCGCCTCGGCCTCAACGTCCACCGCTTCTTCGGCTGGGACCGGCTGCTGGTGGAGGCGCTCGCCGACCGATTCGAGCGCGTGCTGGTGATGCGGATCGTGCTGTTCGAACTCCGCCCCTTCGTGGAGCAGCGCATCCGTCCCATCCTCGGCAAGCGCCTGACCGGCATCATCGACGAGATCCTGTCCCAGCGCATCGAGGCGACCGCCCGTTCGCTCGCGGCGCTGGAACTGCAATATCCCGATTATGCCCGCGCGCTGGAGGAGCGCTTCCTGGTGCGCACCGCGCTGCGCCGCGAGGAACTCGAATACGACAATCTGTTCGCCGACCGGATGATCGGGACCGAACTGCTGCACGACCTCAAGCGCAACGTCGTGGCGATGCGGCGGGCGAGCGACGTGCGGCCGAAGCTCGATCTCGGCCTCAACACCCGCGAGCTGGTCGCCAAGCTGCCGCTGTTCCAGGACCTCGACGCCGCCCAGATCGAGCAGATCGCGCGGCTGCTGCGTCCGCGCTTCGCGGTGCCGGGCGAGCGCATCATCCGCCGGGGGGAACGGGGCGAGTCCGTCTATTTCATCTCCTCGGGCGCGGTCGAGGTCTCGACCGCCGGCCGGCCGGTCCGGCTCGGCCGCGGCGACTTCATCGGCGAACTCGCGCTTCTGACCGGGGGGCGCCGCGTCGCCGACGTCACGGCGCTCGGCTACTGCCAGCTGCTCGTGCTCGAAGGCGAGGATTTCCGGGCGCTGTTGGAGCGGTCGCCGGACATGAACGCCAAGGTCCGGGCCGTGGCGGCCCAGCGGCTGTCCATGAACCACGACGCGGGCCTGCTCTCGGGCGATGGCGCCGATGCCGAGGGCGACCGCGCCGGCCGGGTGCGGGACGCCATCGCGCCCGAAGACCGTCCCCTCGAAGATCGCGCCGCGGAGGCCGAGGCGTGGGGGCAGGGCGCCGAGCCCTCGGACTATCCCTCGTTCGACTCGGTGCCCTCCGGGCCGCCGTGGACGCGCGATCCGCCGGGCGAACGGGACGACGACGAGCGAGACGACGGGCGAGACCGGAGCGGCGGCGAAAGGGCGGTGAGCTGATGGCCGGGATTCACGGCCGCCCGGGCGGCGATCTACCGGGCGGCGGTTCGCGGAGCGCGCGGTCATGACCGGCGCCGCGCCGGTGCGGCCGGTTCCGGCGGCGCTCGCCATCGTGGCGCGCGGCGACGCGGTGCTGCTCGTCAAGCGGCGCAACCCGCCGGATGCCGGGCGGTGGGGCTTTCCCGGAGGCCGGATCGAGCCGGGCGAGACCGTGGCCGA
>JAEZMP010000394.1 GCA_023442215.1 Pseudomonadota bacterium | reverse complement strand
CCAGCGGCATCGCCAGCTTCTCGGCCAGCTCCTCCGGGGTCGGCTCGCGGCCGATCTCGTGCAGCATCTGGCGCGAGGTGCGGACGATCTTGTTGATCGTCTCGATCATGTGCACCGGGATGCGGATGGTGCGCGCCTGATCGGCGATCGAGCGGGTGATCGCCTGCCGGATCCACCACGTCGCATAGGTCGAGAACTTGTAGCCGCGACGGTACTCGAACTTGTCGACCGCCTTCATCAGGCCGATGTTGCCTTCCTGGATGAGATCCAGGAACTGCAGGCCGCGATTGGTGTACTTCTTGGCGATGGAGATCACGAGGCGCAGGTTCGCCTCCACCATCTCCTTCTTGGCCTGGCGGGCTTCCTTCTCACCCTTCTGCACCATGTGCACGATGCGGCGGAACTCGATGATCTCGAGCGCCGTGTCGGTGGCGAGATTCTGGATGTCCTGCCGGATCTCGCGCACGCGCTCCTTGTCGCGCTGCACGAAATCGCGCCAGCCGCGGGACGAGAGGTTGGCGACGCGACGGATCCAGTTCGGATCGAGCTCCGAGCCCTGATACTGGCGCAGGAAGTCCTCGCGCGACACGCCGTAGGATTCGGCGAGACGCAGAAGGCGACCTTCGAGGCCGATCAGCTTCTTGTTGATGTCGTAGAGCGTCTCGACCAGCGTATCGATGCGGTTCTGGTTGAGCGACAGGCTCTTGACGTCGTCGATGATGTCGTCGCGCAGCTTCTTGAAGCGCCGCTCCTGCGAGGGCGACAGCAGCTTGTTCTGCAGGCGCTGCTCGACGTTCTGGTCCTGAAGCCGGCGCAGCTTCTTGTAGTTCTCGGCGATGTTGTCGAAGGTCTCGAGCACCTTCGGCTTCAGCTCCGCCTCCATGGCCGCAAGCGGCACGTTCGATTCGAACTCGTCGCCCTCTTCCTCGCCCTCGCCTTCCGGCGGGGTCGGGATGGCTTCCTCGTCGGTCTCGGCTTCGCCGTCGACTTCCATCGGCGGCTTGGCGTCCGGGTCGGAATAGGACGCCTCGAGATCGATGATGTCGCGCAGCAGAACCTTGCCTTCGAGCAGCTCGTCGCGCCAGATGATGATCGCCTGGAAGGTCAGCGGGCTCTCGCAGAGCCCGGCGATCATCGCCTCGCGGCCGGCCTCGATGCGCTTCGCGATGGCGATTTCGCCCTCGCGGGAGAGAAGCTCGACCGAACCCATCTCGCGCAGGTACATGCGGACGGGATCGTCCGTGCGCTCGGCGGATTCGCGCGCGGCGACCGGGCGCGCGACGGCGGTCGACGTCGTCTCGACGAGATCGCCGCCTTCCTCCTCGCCGCCTTCGGTGTTGGTCGCGGCTTCCGCGTCCTCGGCCTCTTCCGCATCGATGACGTTGATGCCCATGTCGTTGAGCATCGCCATGGTGTCTTCGATCTGCTCGGAGGTGACCTCTTCGGAAGGCAGCACCTCGTTCAGCTCGTCATAGGTGACGTAACCGCGCTTCTTGGCGGCCTTGATCATCCGCTTGACGGCGGCATCGGAAAGGTCGAGCAGCGGGCCGTCCTGGGTTTCCGCCGAGGTCTCCGGGGCGTCTTCGGTTTCGCTCGCCTTGGCTGCCATTTTCGGTCTCCACCACCGGCCGCTCCGCACCCGGCCCCGGTACCGACCGGGCCGACGAAAGCCGCCGTTTCCTTCAACGATATGAACGGACCAGCTGGTGCGGTCCGCTCAATGTCCACTCAAACTGCTTTTGTGCTGCCGAAAGGGCGCCGCGCACCCTCCCCGGCAAGCGAATCGGCCACGGGGGACCGTGCCGTTGCTATCCCGGAGGGCGGTCGCCCGGCCCGCATGTCGCGGGATAGGACAGAAACCGCTGCCGCGCGATCGGCGGCTTGCAAGGAGCGGCCATGGCTCGGCCGCAGGGCGCCAGAACGCCGAATCTCGAACCGCGCAATTCCGAACCGCTCGCTTTTCCAATCACGAGAGCGCCTTGAGACGTGGTGTCACGACCGTCATCGCGGACCTTCTGCAATCATCTCCAGCCGTCGCCGGAGAACGATCAACACGATCCCAAGCAATTTCCGGGCCGGGGAAGACCGGCGACCGGGAAAACGAGACCGCATTCACGTCAAGCGCATATAGTATGCCCCAGTCGCTCTAGATAGCGTGCAATCGCGAATCTGCAAGCGATGATTCGCATGGATGGATCGAAAATCACGGGCTGCCGGTGTCTGCGTCGAGACCGGGGCTGCCCGATCCATAAGCACTGCGGATCGAGCGGATCTCGTCGGAGAAGTTCCGTTCCTCTGCCGCGATGTCCTCGCGGCGGCGCACGACGGCGTGCTGGAGCGCCTGGATACGTTCCCAGTCGTCGGCGGTCAGATCCGATTCGGCGGCAGCGATCGCGGCATCCAGATCGCTCTCGATCGCCTTCAGTTCGAGGCGCCCGAGAAAATGGACGAAGCAGCGCTCGACGAAGTCCTCGCTCGGGTGGAAGGCCAGGATCGGGAATCGGCCGCGCAGCCGATGCCCGCGCCGGCGGCCGTCCGCCTCCAGCCCGTGCACCTCTCCGAGCAGCGAGAAGAACTGCCCGTCGACCCGCGTCGGGGCGTCGGCCGCGGCCAGTTCGCCCTCACCCGCCATGTCGGCATCTTCGAGTGACATCGCCTGCAGCGCATCCCGGAAACGGCGGTGCAGCTCGTTCTGAAGCGGGGCCGCGGCCAGCGCCTCGGCATGGCGATCGATCAGGGCCGGATATTCGACGACGAGGCCGAGCACGAGGCGCTCCAGTTCCAGCGCCTCGGCCGGGGGCGCGGACACGAGCGCGATCGAGGGCGCCTCCGGCGGCGTGAAGCCGCCGCGCCCGCCACGCCGGCCGCCGCCGGATTGCCGCGCCTCCGGCCGGCGGCCTCCGGCC
>JAEZMP010000393.1 GCA_023442215.1 Pseudomonadota bacterium | reverse complement strand
GCGCAGCTCCTGTTCCTCGACGTGCCCGACCATGCCGCGGTCTCGCTTGCCGTCGACCTCGCCCATGCCGACCGCCATACCGAGCACTACGCCACTTTCGTAAACGGCGTGATGCGTGCGCTCGCGCGCGGCCGGGCGGAGATTCTCGCGACCCAGGACGCAGCGCGCCTCAACACGCCGGCCTGGCTTTACCAGCGCTGGAGCGCGGCCTACGGAGCGGACGCGGCTGCGCACATCGCCGAAGCCCACATGGGCGAGGCGGCCCTAGACCTCACCGTGAAGTCGGACCCTCAGGGCTGGGCCGAGCGGCTCGGCGGCACCGTTCTGCCGACCGGCAGCGTGCGGCTCGTTCCGCGCGGCCAGATCGAGCGGCTCGACGGCTATCTCGACGGGGCGTGGTGGGTGCAGGATGCCGCCGCCGCGCTTCCGGCCCGTCTCCTCGGCGACGTCGCCGGCAAGCGCGTCGCCGACCTCTGCGCCGCGCCCGGCGGCAAGACCGCCGAACTCGCTGCGGCCGGCGCCCATGTCACCGCCGTCGACATCTCCCCCGCCCGGTTGGAGCGTCTTGCCTCCAATCTCGCGCGGCTCGGCCTCCATGCCGAAATCGTGGTTTCGGATCTCGCGGGGTGGCAGCCTGAGGCCCCGTTCGACGCCGTGCTGCTCGATGCGCCCTGTTCCGCGACCGGCACCATCCGCCGCCATCCTGACGTGGTGCGGCTGAAGGGTCCGGACGACATCGCCGCGCTCGCCAACCTGCAGGCGAGCCTGCTGCGGCGCGCGGCCGGCTGGGTCGCGCCGGGCGGAACGCTCGTCTACTGCACGTGCTCGCTGGAGCCGGAAGAAGGCGAGCTCCAGATCGCCCGCTTCCTCGCGGAAGGCGCCCCGTTCCGGCGCGTGCCCGTGCGTGCGGAGGAGATCGGCGGCCTCGCCGAATGCCTGACGGCGGACGGCGACCTGCGCACCCTGCCCTTCCACCTGCCCGCGACCGAGGAGCGCCGCGGCGGCCTCGATGGCTTCTTCGCGGCCCGTCTTGTGCGCGTCGAGGGCTAACTCCTGAAATCAGAGCGATTCCTTGTCGACCGGAAGCGCCCATCCGATCGGGAAGCGCCCTAAAGCGGCCAAAACCGCGTCGCCGGCATCAACCTGGTAACCAATCGGCGCGTATCATCGGCGCGGAAGTGTTTGAATCCGGGGCCGTTCCTTCCGCGCGGACGATATCGTCCGGTCTGGGGCGCACCGGCGGGCGAGGTGCGAATGGCGGCGAAACCGGCGAGGCGGACCCCCATCTGGCGGCTGTTGTCGCGCCGGATCGCGGCGGATCTGCGCCTCAGCTTCCGGCTGTCCGCGCTCGGCCGCTGGACGCAGATGGGCGCGACGCCCGAACGCCTCCTGATCGCCCACCAGGACATCCGCACGGCCGACCCGACGGTCGCCGCCGACATCTATGCCGGCGTGTTCGTGTTCTCCGGCCAGATCGTGGAGGCCGGCGGGCGCTCGCCGTTCGAGATCGAGCCGGTACCCTCGCCGGAATGGGCCGCCGCGCTGCACGGCTTCGGCTGGCTCCGGCATCTGCGCGCCTCCGATTCGCCGCTGTCGCGCTCCAACGCCCGCGCGCTCGTCGACGACTGGGTCCGCTCCTCGGCGAAGCTGCCCGACATCGCCTGGCGGCCGGACGTGGTGGCGCGGCGCATCCTGTCGTGGCTTTCGCAGTCGCCGCTCATTCTCGAAGGCTGCGACCGGCCGTTCTATCAGCGCTTCATGCGCTCCCTCGCCCGGCAGGTGCGCTTCCTGCGCCGCAGCTTCTCCGACGTGCAGGACGGCCTGCCGCGGCTCCAGGCCGCCGCGGCCTTCGTCGCCGCCGCCGTCTCGATCTCCGGCCAGGAGCGCCACGTCCGCAGCGCGCTCCGGGTGCTCGATCTCGAGCTCGAACGCCAGTTCCTGCCGGATGGCGGCCACGTCTCCCGCAATCCGGCCGCGATCCTCGACGCGCTGATCGAGATCCTGCCGATTCGGCAGGCGATCTCGGCCCGCGGCGTCTCGCCTTCGCCGACGCTGATGGGCACCATCGACCGGATGATGCCGATGATCCGCTTCTTCCGGCATGGCGACGGCAGCTTCGCCCGCTTCAACGGCGTCGGCGTCACGCCCCGCGGGCTCGTCGCCACCGTGATGGCCCACGACGACAGCTTCGGCACCGCCCCGTCGAACGCGAGCCATTCCGGCTACCAGCGGATGGAAGGCGGACAGGCGGTGGTGATCATGGATACCGGTGCGCCGCCGCCGGCCGCCGTCAGCGGGAGCGCCCATGCGGGCGCGCTCTCGTTCGAGTTCTCGTCCGGACAGAACCTCATCGTCGTCAATTGCGGCGCGCCGGCTTCCAACCGTGGCGAATGGCGCACCGCCGCCCGATCCACGGCGGCGCACTCGACCCTGGTCGTCGACGACGCCTCGTCGGTGCGCTTCCTGAGCGGCCGGCTGGAACGCTGGCTCGGCCCGCTCATCCTGGAAGGTCCCGGCCCCATCGAAGTCCACCGCGAGGACACGCCCGACCATGTCGTGCTCACCGCCGCTCACGATGGCTATCAGGGCCGCTTCGGCGTGATCCACGAGCGCGCCATCGCCCTGACCGCCGACGGTAGGCGGCTGAACGGCATCGACCGGCTGCAGCCGGCGGAAGGCGGCGCCGGTCGGGCCGAACGCTACGCCATCCGCTTCCACCTTCACCCCTCGGTGCGCGCCAGCCGCGCCGCAGGCGGCAGCTCGGTGCTGATCGTCTGTCCGGACGGCGAGGCGTGGCAGTTCACCGCCAACGGTGCCGAGATCGCGCTCGAAGAATCGATCTTCCTCGCCGGCCTGCAGGGCGTGCGCCGCACCGAGCAGATCGTGCTGCACGGCCGCGTCGACGCCAACCCGGACGTCGCCTGGCGTTTCGACAGGCAGGCCGCCGGCCGCAACCCGGCCCGCCGCGCGCCGCCGCCCGAGGCGCCGCGGCTGTTCTGATCCTCGTCCCGATATCCCGGCCGCCAGCGGGGCCGTCCCACCCGTGCCCAGGCGGCATGCCAGCCCGCCGGGTGGCCGAGGTTTCGGGCGGCGTCGATTCGTGCTAACCCGCGCGCGACTTCAATCCCACGGAGCCCTGCTGCGATGTCCGTCACCGTCAAAGAGATCGCCACGCCCGATCGCGTCGCCCTCAAGCGCGCCCTGATCTCGGTTTCCGACAAGACGGGCGTGGTGGAGTTCGCCGCTGCCCTGGCGGCTAAGGGCGTCGAGCTCGTCTCCACCGGCGGCACCCGCAAGGCGATCGCCGATGCCGGCGTTCCGGTCATCGACGTCTCCGTCATCACCGGCTTCCCGGAGATCATGGACGGCCGGGTGAAGACGCTGCACCCGAAGGTCCACGGCGGCCTGCTGGCGGTGCGCGACGATCCCGAGCACGCCGAGGCGCTCGCGACCCACGGCATCCCGACCTTCGACCTCGTGGTGATCGACCTCTATCCGTTCGAGAAGACCGTCGCTTCCGGCGCGGTCGGCCAGGCGGTGATCGAGACCATCGACATCGGCGGCCCGGCGATGATCCGCGCCTCCGCCAAGAACCATGCCTATGCGAGCATCGTGGTCGATCCGGCCGACTATGCCGGCGTGCTAGCCGAGATCGGCGCCCACGATGGCGCGACGACGGCCGCCTTCCGCCGCCGCCTCGCCGCCAAGGCGTTCTCCCGCACCGCCGCCTACGATGCCGCGATCTCGCGCTGGATGACGGACGTCGTCGCCGCCGAGGCGCTGGCCGCCGAACCCGGGGCCGAACCGGAGACGCCGAAGTGGCGGGCGTTCGGCGGCGAACTGGTCCAGGCGATGCGCTATGGCGAGAACCCGCACCAGCCGGCGGCGTTCTATCGCTCCGCGCCGTCGCGGGCGGGTGTCGCCACCGCCCGCCAGGTGCAGGGCAAGGCGCTGTCCTACAACAATCTCAACGACACCGACGCCGCCTACGAGCTCGTCGCGGAGTTCCCGCCGGCCCAGGGGGCTGCCGTCGCCATCATCAAGCACGCCAACCCGTGCGGCGTCGGCCAGGGCGGCAGCATTCTCGAGGCCTATCACCGCGCCCTCGCCTGCGATCCGGTCTCGGCCTTCGGCGGCATCGTGGCACTGAACGCCACTCTCGATGCCGAGGCGGCCGCCAGGATCGTCGAGGTCTTCACCGAGGTGATCATCGCCCCCGCCGCGACGGACGAGGCGATCGCCATCGTCGGCGCCAAGAAAAACCTGCGCCTCCTCATTGCCGGCTCGCTGCCGGATCCGCGGGAACAGGGCCTCACGGTGAAATCGCTCGCCGGCGGCCTTCTGGTGCAGGGCCGCGACAACGCGGTGATCGAGGACCTCGACCTCAAGGTCGTCACGAAGCGCGCGCCGACGGCGGCCGAACTCGCCGACCTGAAGTTCGCCTGGAAAGTCGTGAAGCACGTCAAGTCGAACGCCATCGTCTATGCGAAGAACGGCGCCACTGTCGGCATCGGTGCCGGCCAGATGAGCCGGGTCGATTCGGCCCGCATTGCAGCCTGGAAGGCTGCCGACGCCGCGAAGGCCGCCGGTCTCGACGGTTCGCCGACGATCGGCTCGGTGGTCGCCTCCGACGCGTTCTTCCCGTTCGCGGATGGCCTGCTCGCTGCGGTCGATGCCGGCGCCACTGCCGTGATTCAGCCCGGCGGCTCCATGCGCGACGCCGAGGTGATCGCCGCAGCCGACGAAGCCGGCCTCGCCATGGTGTTCACCGGCGTCCGCCACTTCCGCCACTGAGCGGCGGACGGAGCCGCCCTGCGGCTTCGCCCGAAACCGGCTGTTAAGAAAAAATTCCTGTCTTGTTCAGGAATTTTTTCTTATGATGCGTCCGTTCAGTCGTTCGCGGACGGAAGCATGTCTCTCGTATCCAGCCTTCGCATGGCCGCGGCCGCCGCGCTTCTTTCGGGCGCGGCGCTGGCGCCGTCCTGCCTGCAGGCCGCAGAGCGGATCGCCGGCCCGGTGGAAGCGCGGGTGGAGCGGGTGATCGACGGCGACACGCTCGCGGTCCGCGCCCACATCTGGCTCGGCCAGGACGTTTCCGTCCTGGTCCGCATCCGCGGCATCGACGCGCCGGAACTGCACGGACGCTGCGCAGCCGAGCGGCAGCAGGCACTGGCCGCCCGTGATGCGCTCGCCGGAGCCGTGGCCGCAGGCACCGTCACGCTGAGCGCGATCGAAGCCGACAAATATGGCGGACGCATCCTCGCTGACGTCGCCTCGCCGGCAGCCGGCCCGCTCGGGAACCACCTGCTCGGCGTCGGTCTCGCCCGCGCCTATGCCGGCGCCGCGCGCGGCGGATGGTGCGGCAGCGGCGATGTCGGCACCGCCGAGGCGACGGGCTCAAGCCCCGGCTGAGGACGCCCGGCCGCGTGATGGAATCGCCCGCCGACGGTACAGCCGGGCTTGGGATCGCACGCCTAACAATCGTATATTGCGCGCAACGTCCCGGGGCCGATTCGGCCGCGCCGGCGCCGTCGGCGGCCGGTTTCGAGGCGTTCCGGTCTGCCGACACGCCGACCGGGCTGGGAGCGCTCGAATCGACCCTGCCGCGCTTCCGGTTTCCATGAACCACAACGGCGTTCCGGTGCCCGTCATCGGTGCACGCCCGCATCTGACGAAGGCGACCTTCATGTATCCTGGCCTGTTCGACGGAATCGATCGCTGCCGAAACGTCGGCGACTTCAGGGTGCTTGCGAAGCGGCGCCTGCCGTCGCCGATCTTCCACTATATCGACGGCGCCGCCGAGGACGAGACCAGCTACCGCCGCAACACCGAGGCGTTCTCGAGCTGCGATCTGGTGCCGAACGTGCTCACCGGCGTCGAGAAGGTCGACATGTCGGTCTCGGTGATGGGCTGCAAGCTGGCGATGCCGGTGTTCTGCTCCCCGACCGCGCTGCAGCGCCTGTTCCACTATGACGGCGAGCGCGCCGTCGCCCGCGCGGCGGAGAAATTCGGCACGCTGTTCGCGGTCTCGTCCCTCGGAACCGTCAGCATCGAGGAGATCGGGCACGCCATCTCCTCGCCGAAGATGTTCCAGCTCTATTTCCACAAGGACCGCGGCCTGACCTGGAGCATGGTGGAGCGCTGCAAGGCGGCGAAGTTCGATTCCATCACGCTCACCGTCGATTCCATCACCGGCGGCAACCGTGAACGCGACCTGATGACCGGCTTCACCTCGCCGCCGAAGCTGACCCTGCGCAGCCTGATGAGCTTCGCCATGCGGCCGTCGTGGACCTTCAACTACCTTTTCCGGGAGAAGTTCAGCCTGCCGCAGCTCGAAGGCCACGTGAGCGAAGGCACCAACATGGCGATCTCCATCGGCGAGTACTTCACCAAGATGCTCGACCCGTCGATGAACTGGTCGGATGCGGAGGAAGTCCGCAAGCGCTGGGGCGGCCACTTCTGCCTCAAGGGCATCATGAGCGTCGCCGACGCCAAGCGGGCGGTCGATATCGGCGCCAACGCGATCATGATCTCCAACCACGCCGGCCGCCAGCTCGACGGCTCGCGCGCGCCGTTCGACCAGATCGCCGAGATCGCCGATGCGGTCGGCGGCCAGATCGAGATCATCTGCGACGGCGGCATCCGCCGCGGCACTCACGTGCTGAAGGCGATGTCGGCGGGGGCGACCGCCTGCTCGGGCGGCCATCTCTATCTCTATGCGCTCGCCGCCGGCGGGCAGGCGGGCGTGGAGAAGGCGCTCGGCAACCTGCGCACCGAGATCGAGCGCGACATGCGCCTGATGGGCATCACTCGCCTCGACCAGCTCTCGCGCGAGAACCTGCGCTACCGCTGATCGCGGCCCGCGCCCGAAAACACGCACGGCCGGAAGCGGTGTCCCGCTCCCGGCCGTTTGCGTTTCGCGCCGTGGGCCGTCAGGCGACGGCGACGCGGCGGTTCATGCGGTTCTCGATCAGGTCCGCCACCACGCTCGGATCGGCGAGCGTCGAGATGTCGCCCAGCGCCTCGTAATGATCCTCGGCGATCTTGCGCAGGATGCGGCGCATGATCTTGCCGGAACGCGTCTTGGGCAGGCCAGGCGCGAACTGGATCAGATCGGGCGTCGCGATCGGGCCGATCTCCTTGCGCACCCACTGCACCAGCGCGCGGCGCAGGTCGTCGCTCGGCTGCTCGCCCTGCATCAGCGTGACATAGGCATAGATGCCCTGCCCCTTGATGTCGTGGGGATAGCCGACCACCGCCGCCTCCGACACCGCGGCGTGGGCCACCAGCGCCGATTCGATCTCGGCGGTTCCCATGCGATGGCCGGAGACGTTGAGCACGTCGTCGACCCGGCCGGTGATCCAGTAATAGCCGTCCGCGTCGCGGCGGCAGCCGTCACCGGTGAAGTAGGTGCCCTTGTAGGTGGAGAAATAGGTCTCGACGAAGCGCTGGTGATCTCCGAACACCGTGCGCATCTGGCCGGGCCAGGAATCGAGCAGCACGAGGTTGCCTTCGGCCGCTCCCTCGAGGGTGTTGCCCTCGTTGTCGACCAGCGCCGGCCGCACGCCGAAGAACGGCAGCGTGGCGGAGCCCGGCTTCAGCGCGGTCGCTCCCGGCAGCGGCGTGATCAGGATGCCGCCGGTCTCGGTCTGCCACCAGGTATCGACGATCGGGCAGCGGTTGTCGCCGACGGTGTGATAATACCACAGCCACGCTTCGGGGTTGATCGGCTCGCCGACCGAGCCGAGCAGGCGCAGGCTCGCTCGCGACGCGCTCTTCACCGGTTCGTCGCCCGCTCCCATCAGCGCGCGGATGGCGGTCGGCGCGGTGTAGAAGATCGTGACCTTGTGCTTGTCGACCACCTGCCACAGCCGCGCATTGGTCGGCCACGTCGGCACGCCTTCGAACATCAGCGTGGTGGCGCCGTTCGCGAGCGGGCCATAGACGATGTAGGAATGGCCGGTGACCCAGCCGACGTCCGCCGTGCACCAGTAGATGTCGCCGGGCTTGTAGTCGAACACGTACTGGTGCGTCATCGACGCATAGACGAGATAGCCGCCGGAGGTGTGCAGCACGCCCTTCGGCTTGCCGGTGGAACCGGAGGTATAGAGAATGAACAGCGGGTCCTCCGCGTTCATCTCCTCCGGTTCGCACTCGGTCGACGCCGCGGCCGCTTCCTCGTCGTACCAGACGTCGCGGCCGGGGGTCATCGCCACGTTGCCGCCGGTGCGGCGCACCACGATCACGGTCTCGACCGGCGCGAAATGATCCTCCGAGATGCGGGAGATGGCGGCGTCCACATTGGCCTTCAGCGGAACGCGCTTGCCGCCGCGCAGGCCCTCATCGGCGGTGATGACGACCGTCGAGGCGCAGTCCTCGATCCGGCCGGCCAGCGCGTCCGGCGAGAAGCCGCCGAACACGACCGAGTGCACGGCGCCGATGCGGGCGCAGGCGAGCATGGCGAACGCCGCCTCGGGGATCATCGGCAGGTAGAGCGTGACGCGATCGCCGCGCTTCACGCCGTGCGCCTTCAGCACGTTGGCGAAGCGGCAGACCTCGTCCTTCAGCTCGCGATAGGTAATGAACCGCTGCTCGCCCGGGTCGTCACCCTCCCAGATGATCGCCACCTGGTCGGGCCGGGTGGCGGCGTGCCGGTCGACGCAGTTGGCCGAGACGTTCAGCGTTCCGTCCTCGTACCAGCGGATCGACACGTCCGGATGGCCGTAGCTGGTGTTCTTCACCGTCGTATAGGGCTTGATCCAGTCGATCCGCCGGCCGTGCTCGCCCCAGAAGCCTTCCGGGTCGGCGATCGAGCGCTCGTACATGGCGCGATAGCCGGCCTCGTCCACAAGCGCGGACGCAGCGAAGGACGGCGGGACGGCGATGACTGGTTCGTACATGGAATCCTCCGTGTGCGCGGCCTTGCCACGAGGAAATCGGCTTTGAGCCGGCCCGGCGACCCGCATCGTACGATTGTTATGCTTGGGCGAATTATAAGGTGCGGGGGGTACGGCCGTCCATATTGCGGCGCATCCCGGGGGCTAGGTCTTTCGTCTCAACGTCTTTCGTCGCAGCCGGGCTTGCCACCCATGCATCAGGAGCGGAACCGCCAGATGCGGGTGTGCTTGAGGTCGCTGTCCTCGATGGCACGTGGCACCGGAACCCGGTAGTCGGCGACGGGGTCCAGTTCCGCCTTCGGCAGGTACGACCGGCCGGGATCGCCCACGAGAACCGCGGTTCCCGCGGCGCATTCGCGCACGAGCCAACCGCCGACGCGCGTCGCCATCGGCTTTTCGTAGAAAACGTCGCCCGCGAGCACCACGTCGAAGCGGCCGGCATCGCCGGCCGTCACATCCTCGCCGGATACCGAGAGGTCTGCCTCGACGCCGTTCGCCTGCGCATTGAGCAGGAT
>JAEZMP010000318.1 GCA_023442215.1 Pseudomonadota bacterium | reverse complement strand
GAGCAGGACGGCGTCTACGGCGTGCCGGTCGAGCAGGCCGCCGGCAACGCCGCGACCGCCGCGAACCTGGACGATACCGGCGCGATCTACGCCCGCTGGCGGGAGGGCATGTCGGGGGCGGATCAGGTGCGGAAGTGGTTCCGCGACATGATGCGCTGGCTCGACGATGCCATCGGCATCAACGCCAAGAACCTCGGCGCGAGCTTCGGAACCGGCACCCAGGCGGAGGTGCCGGCGCAATACACCGCGCTGATCGCCCAGAACTTCGCCGAATCGTCTGGCATGATCACCTGGACGCTGCTCACCGCCGACGACAACACCTCGCTCGCCGCTGGGGCGGAGGGCATCACCGCGCCGCAGGCGTGGCGGCGGCTCGACGGTCAGCTGTCATCCTATCAGTGGCAGACAGGTCTCGTCCGTACATCGGCCGATCTCAAGCAGCGGGTGTTCGAAACGGTTCCGTTCTCGCTCACCAACTGGCGTCTCATCGCGGCCAACTGGTTTTCCTTGCATATCGTAAGCTATGCCTTCTTCCTTATTCTTGCGAGCGCCGGACTGGGTGTAGCGACTTGGATCATGATCAACCTGACGCGGAAGGGCGACTTGTGGTGAGCGTCCGTTCGTTGATGACGCGAAAGCTCCGCGCCCGCGCGACGGCGGCACTTCTTTGCGCGGCGATGGCGATCGATCCGGTGCTGGCCGGGCACGCGTTCGCCGCCGATCGCCTGCGTCCCTCCACACCCGCGGCCGCGCCGGCAACGGCGGCGCCCCAGCCGGCGCCCGCCGGGGCGGCGTCGGTGTGGACGCTGCCGGCGCCGATCTGGGCGGCCTGGCGGGCGGCGTTCCTCGATGCCAGCGGCCGGGTGGTCGATACCGCCAACGGCGATATCAGCCACAGCGAAGGGCAGGGCTACGGGCTGCTGCTCGCGGTCTACGCCAACGACTGGGCGACCTTCGACCAGATCTGGACGTTCACGCTGACGGAGCTCCTGATCCGCGACGACGGGCTCGCCGCCTGGAAATGGGATCCGAACCACAAGCCGCACGTGGTCGACATCAACAACGCGACGGATGGCGACATCCTGATCGCGTGGGCGCTGGCGCAGGCGGCCGCTCTCTGGAACGAGCCGCGTTACCGCGATGCCGCGACGCGCATCGCCAAGGCCGTCGGCTCGACGATGTTTCGCAGCTTCGGTGGCTACACCCTCATCCTGCCCGGCGCCGCCGGCTTCGATCACTCCGCCGACGGGGGCGGCGTCATCGTCAATCCGTCGTACTGGGTGTTCGAGGCGTTGCCTGTGCTCGCGACGCTGGCGCCCGATTACGACTGGACCGCGGTCGAGCGTTCCGGGCTGGACCTGCTGTCGAAGGCGCAGTTCGGCAGCTACAACCTGCCGTCGGACTGGGTGCAGGTCTCCGTCAACGGCGACCTCGCGCCCGCGCCCGGCTTCGATCCGGTCTTCGGATACAATTCCTTAAGGATACCGCTTTACCTTTTGGGCGCGGGTCATACCGAGAAGCAGCGTCTGGAGCCCTACGATCATGCCTGGGTGCAGGACGGCCACAACAGCCCCCTGATCGTCAATGTCGAGACGGGGAAGGTCGTCGAACGGCTGACGGAGCCGGGTTACGAGATCCTGGCTGCGCTGGTGTCGTGTTCCCTCAGCGGGACGTCCGTCCCCTATGATCTGCGGGAATTCCAGCCGACGTCCTATTTCGCGTCCACGCTTCATCTGCTGGCTATGACCGTCCTGGCGAGGCGGTATGCGAAATGCTTGTGAGGCTGGTTGCCGCCCTGGCGATCCTGTTGCTCGGTCCGGCGGCGGCTCTTGCCCAGAGCGGCGCCGCCGGCACAGGCACGCCTGCGCCGGCCGCAAGCCAGGCAGCAAGCCCGGCCGCGGGCGGCACCGCCGCCGCGGGCCAGGGCACTGCGGCGCCCGGCACGACTGACACCCCCTCACAGGTCGTCGACGAATCGGCTCTGCGCTATTTCGCCCAGCAGGGCGATCTCAACCGCCTGGAGGCGGAGATCCGCCGCCTGAAAGCGCTCTATCCGAACTGGCAGCCGCCGGTGGACCTGCTCGACCCGAAGGCGGGCGGCGGACCGAGCGACGTCCAGCCGGTGTGGGATCTCTACGGCGAGGGCCGCATCGCCGAGGCCCGGCGCGCGATGGGGCGCCTGCAGGCGAGCAAGCCCGGCTGGCAACCCCCGGCCGACCTCGTCGCCGCGCTGAACGAGGCCGAAGCCCGGCAGCGGATGATCAACGCCGCCGCCAACAAGCAGTGGAACACGGTGCTGACGATTGCCGGCCAGACGCCGAGCCTTCTGGTGTGTGGCCGTGTGGATGTGCTCTGGCTGGTGGCCGACGCCTTCATCGCCACGAACAAGCCGTCGCGCGCGGGCGACGTCTATTCCTACATCCTGAAGAACTGCACCAACACCAACGAGCGCCGCGCCACCATCGACCGCGCCGTCGCCAAGCTTCCGTCGGCGATGGTGACGCCGCTGTTCGGGATGGAGCGCATCGGGCCGGACGGCAAGGGCGAGTTCTCCGGCCCCCGGCTCGATTTCATCCGCCGTCTCGTCGGCGATGCCTCACGCGACGAATCCATCGTCGTGCCCGAGGAGGAACTGTCGATGCTCGAAGCCGCGGCGCGGGAGAGCAAGTCGCCCGACGACGCCAACCTGCTCGGCTTCTATTTCACCCGCCACGGCGACACCACCCAGGCCTACGAGTGGTTCAAGGAAAGCCTCGACCGGGGCGGCGGCGCGAAGGCGGCGGAAGGCTACGTCTATGCGATGCACGCGGCGGGTCAGGATCTGCGCGCCGAGCCGACGGCCTACAAGTGGCGCGATGCGTCCGACGCCAACATGGTCGCCTATATCCTCCTGGTGAGCACGCTGCTCAATCCGCCGTCGCAGACCGGAACATCGCCCGAACTCATCACCGCGACGCCGGTCGATCAGGACGTCGTCAACCGGTTCGTGCCCGTGGTGATGCAGCGCCATTCGCCCCTCGGGGCGCTTTCGCTCGGCTGGTACGCCATCAATACCCGACAGACCGCAGCCGCCGCGGACTGGTTCCGCCAGTCTCTCGCCTGGCAGCCGTCGGAGGCCGCCGCCTATGGCCTGGGCCTCGCCTTGAACGCGCTCGGCGATGCCGCCGGCGTTCAGAACACCATCGAGACGTGGAAGTCGCAGTTCCCCCGGCTGCCCTCGCTGCTTGAGGCGGCGTTGACGCCGCAGACCGCCGCGACGGCCGCCGCCGGGGCCGGGAAGACACCGCCGGGCCGGACGGCCGGCGGCGCGGCAGCCGAAGGCCAGCTTGCGGCCGGTCAGGCCCGCATCGCTTCACCCGGCGGCACGACGGCGGGCGGTGCTGCGGTGCCCGCCGCCGCCATCCGCGGCACCGCTCCGGCCGGCTCGGCCGTTGTCGCCACGGCTGCGGCGTCCGGCGGAGCTGTGACGCAGGTCGCCTCCGATGCCGGCGGTCCGATGGTGGCGACGTCGGCTCCTGCCGGTGGCGGCGGGCGCAGCAGCGGCGGTGGCATCCTGTCGCCGCGGCCGCAGATCCAGGCGCAGTCGCGGCCGTCCGGGTGCGGCGGGCTCGTCGCCCGGACCGGGCGTCTGTCGGCGTCCCAGTCCCTCACCAAGGGCTGGTGCCTGCTCGATCTCAACCGGCCGATGGAGGCTGCCGTCGCCTTCGGCGCGGCGATGGACGGCGCGCCGGGCACGCAGACGGCCAGCGACGCCGCCTACGGCCGCTCGCTCGCCTATCTCCGGGCCGGCCTCACCGACAATGCCGCCGTGGCCGCCGCCGCCGCGCCGCAGGACCTCTCGCGCCGGGCCGACCTCGGCGTGCAGATCCTCAGCCAGCGCGCGGTCTCGGCCTATCAGGCCGGCCGCTATGTCGATGCGATTCTCGCGATGGAGCAGCGCAACGCCATCGTACCGGAATCGCGCGAGGATATGCTGCTGCGGGGGTGGGCCTACTACAATCTGGGAGAGGTGGCGACGGCGCGCCGCATCTTCGAGGCGGTGGATCGCGCAGCATCCACCAAAGAAAGCCGGCGTGCTCTGGCCGTCGTGTTCGATAGACAGAGAATTCGCACCAGCGGTGGTGCAAACTAGAAAGAGGCGTGGGAAGTCTGAAGACGTTGGGGGCAGGGCGTTTGTCTGAGGATGGCCATAGCGTGACCACGGTCCCGCCCGAGCAGGCAGCTCCGGCAACCCTGGCTCATGCCCTTGCGGCATCTGCCGAGGAATATTGCCGCATGCTCGCGCGCCTCGTCGCCGACATGCTCGACGTCGACTTCGTGCTGGTCTGCCTGACCGACGGCACCCATCACGAGCCGGTCGCCGCCTACGGGCTGGAGGACATGAACGCGGCGGCAGCGGCATCCTCGGCCCTGATCGGGCAGTTGCTGGGCGCCGCTGGCCCGCTCGCCATCGAGGATGCCCGTCCCTTCGTCGTCGACGGGGCTCCCGATGGTCCGGCGTCCGGCCTGCGCGGATTCATAGGCGGCGCCGAGGCCTTCGACGGCAGCTCGCTCAAGGTGGTGCTTTGGGCGGCGACGCGCGAGCCGAGGCGGTTCTCGTCCTGGACCCTCGAGCGGCTGCGGGAATTCGTGCATCTCGCCGGGCGCATCGCCGGCCGGGGCGCCGCGGCGGCCTCGCAATCGGAGGATCTCGCGCTCGACCGCCTGACGGGGCTGCCGGAGCGGCACCGCCTCGTGACGGTGCTGATGGAGCAGATGGAGCGGGCCCGCGCTTCGTCCTCTCGCGTCGGGCTGATGATCGCCAATCTCGACTACTTCAAGGAATTCAACGCCGTCCATGGGCAGGAGCTGGGCGACAGGGTGCTGCGCACCGTCGCCGCGCGCATGACTGCCGCCGTCGGGCATCGCGGGATCGTCGCGCGCATGGCAGGCGACGAATTCGGCGTCGTCCTGACCGAACTCTGCACCCCCGACGAGATGATGGGTCTCGCCGACGACCTGATCGCGGTCACCCATTCGGCCACCGGCCGCGAGGGGGTGTCCACCGCCGTCAGCGTCGGGGTCGCGGTCTTTCCCGAGGACGCGGTCGACTGCGCCTCCATGTTCGCCGCCGCGGACGGGGCGCTGATCCGGGCGAAGGAGGCCGGCCGCGGTATCGCACTTCGCCACGATGCCGGGCACGGCATCACCGGGGCGGGGATGATCGTGCGGGAGGCGATGCGGCAGGCTCTCGATCGGGACGAGATCGTCGCATATTACCAGCCCCAGGTCGCGCTCGACCCGCTGCGCATCGTCGGCTTCGAGGCGCTGGTGCGCTGGGAGCGCCAGGGCTTCGACACCGTGCTGCCCGGCGAATTCCAGGCCGCGCTTTCAGACGGGATTCTGGCGCGCGCGATTTCCGACCGCATTCTCGATCAGGTCACCAGCGATATCGAGGCGTGGACGCGCGAGGGACTCGATTTCGGCAGCGTCTCCGTCAATGCGGCGGCGGTGGAATTGCGGCGCGACCGCTACGATCTGCGGATCGCCGATCTCCTGAAGCGCAAGTCGATCGATCCCGGGCGCCTGCACGTCGAGATCACCGAAACCGCCCTGATCGGCCCGGACGGGGCGGAACTGCGCGATCTCATCAGCCGTCTCGCGCTGCTCGGCATCGAGGTCTCGCTCGACGATTTCGGCACCGGCTATGCCTCGCTCACCCACCTTCGCAAGCTCGCGGTCAGCGAGATCAAGATCGACCGCACCTTCATCCGCGATCTGGTGGAAAGCCCCGCCGATGCCGCCATCGTCAAGGCTCTGATCGATCTCGGCCGGCATCTCGGCATGCGCGTGGTGGCCGAGGGCGTCGAAAGCGTGGAAACCCACCGCTTCCTCGTCGATCTCGGCTGCGAATACGGGCAGGGCTACCTGTTCGGCCGTCCCCAGCCGGCGGAGCGGACATTGCAGATCCTGCGGGACAGGCACGCGCGCGGAGAAAAGACCGGCTGGTAACGCCGCGTCCGCCGGCTCAGGTGGCCGGCGACGGCGACGGGCTTTCGGCGGCGTTCGCGAAGGGGTCGGCAGGCTGCGGCGTCCACGAGGCGACTTCGGCATCGATCCGGCTGCGGGCGCCGGCATCGATCCGCTGGGCGGTGGCATCGCGCCGGCTCCTCGCCTGCGCGTCTCCGCCGGCCGCGGCGAGCGAGAACCACCTGTAGGCCTCCGCATAGTCGACCGGCACGCCGGAGCCGCGCAGATAGAGCACGCCGAGATTGAACTGGCTGTCGACGACGCCGTGGCTTGCCGCGGCCTTGAACCAGCGTGCCGCGCCTTCGGGGTCCGGCGTCCCGCCGCTGCCGTCCGAAAGCAGCACGGCGAGATTGTGCATGGCGAGCACGTTGCCACCGTTGGCCGCCTGAAGATAGAAGCCGCGCGCCGCCGCCGGGTCCTTCGCCACGCCGGTGCCGTGTTCGATCATGCTCGCCAGCCGAAAGGCGGCGCGGGCGTCTCCTGCGAGCGCGGAGCGGCGAAACCAGTCGACGGCGGCGGCCGGATCGGGCGCAACGCCGCTGCCTTCCAGGAACCGCATCGCGATGTCGTAGGCGGCGAACCTGTCGCCGGAAAGCGCGGCATCGCGCAGCGAGCGCGGACCGATCGATTCGGGCAGGCCGCTCGCGCCGTCCGACGCGGTCGAATCGGCCGGCGTCAGCGAGAACGGCGC
>JAEZMP010000165.1 GCA_023442215.1 Pseudomonadota bacterium | reverse complement strand
CAACACACCCTGTTCCAAGGTCAAAACCGACACGCCGCGCATCAATCCACACCTTCGTCGGCATTGAAACTGTATGCAATCCGACGTTCTTTGCGCATTCCGGTTCAGAAGAATGGGCCCCTGGAGGCATGCCGCTTCAAGACGGCGGCATGTAGCGGTCGCAGAGAATCCCGGCAGGATGAACATCTAAACGACCGTTTTAACACGGAAGAATTTTGTATAGTGAAACGCGCCGCTTTTTGCTATGGTAATGAACCTGAACGTGTGGTCATATCCGTTGATGCATTTCGGGTGGCTTCTTCGTTACTTTCGGTTCAATGTGAATAAAGTGTTTGCATACACTTGAAAAATTCGTCGTGATGAGAACATTCGCACCACGCGGGAACGTTGCCTGTTTTGTCGTTTCGAGGTTGGTATGCGCCAGGCTAAGAGTGAAAAGCGGGACGAGTTCTCGATGAGGGGCGAAGGTCCGCACGCCCAGGAGGACTCGGGCGAGACCTCCGCGACGATCCTCGCATCCATCGGGATGCGGATCCGGGAAGCCCGGCAGGCGCGGGGCATGACCCTGCAGGCACTGGCGGATATGTCGGGTCTCAGCCCGTCGATGCTCAGCCTCGTCGAGCGCGGCCGTGCGTCGCCCTCGATCGGCTCGCTGATCGTGATCGCCAGCGCGCTCGAAATCTCCATGGCGGACATCATCGTCGGCGATGCACCGTCTGCCGAGAATCCGGTGGTGCGCTCCGGCGAGCAGCGTGTCGTCGAGACGACGCGCCATGTGGTGCGCCGCCTGATCCGCGAGGATCGTACGCGCGGCGTCTCGATGGCGATCGACGAATACGGCCCGAGTTCGGGGCAGGTGGACCGTTCGCCCGCGCATCACGACGGCTTCGAGTACGGCTATGTGCTGGAGGGGCAATTGACGGTCGAGATCGATGGCGTCGCCCATCATCTCCAGGCCGGTGATACGATCTGCTATTCCGGCCGTCGGCGTCACAAGATCACCAACCACGGCCGCCAGAAGGTGCGGACGCTGTGGTTCAAGGTCGACCGCGACTGATCGCGGCGGGATAGGTTCGGCTGGCCGCCGCTCTGCCCCGATTCCGCCGTGGTCGCGCGGTTAACGTGCGGCTTCGGCGTGCCATACATGCGGAAATGGAACTGGCTTTCTGTCCGTCCCCTGCTTCCCGGCTTCGAATTCGGCCGGGCAGCGCGATTGTTCCGGTCGCCTGTCGCGCCGTGTGCGGCTAAAAAGATGCAAACGGCACCCATAATGGCGGTCCGCCCCGGACTGCCCCGCGCGCGTTCTTCCCTTCGGCCTGCAGGCGGTTCGACCGTTTTCGCGATGCCGGCCGGGCGGCGTGCGGACCGGAGGATCGACCAACGTGAGTGAGCGCGCCCACCCGATTCATCCGAGGGAACTTCCGCCGCCGCCTCCGCCGGAGCGCGATCCCGCCAGCATGCCGCTGATCGCGCCGCGCGCAGTGGCGCGCTGGCTTCTGGTGCTGGTGCTGCTGGCCGGCGTTTATTTCTTCCGCGGATTCCTCGTTCCCGTGCTCGGCCCGCTCGTGATCGGGTTCGCAAGCTGGCCGCTCTATCGCCGGCTCATCACGCTTTGCAACGGCCGGCGCGCGATTTCGGCGACGATCGCCCTGCTGATCATCCTCGTCGTTCTGGTCGCGCCGATCTCGCTGGCGCTCAGCTACGCGGTCGACGAAATCCGCCATTCCATCACGTGGGTGATGGCGCTCAACAAGCACGGCGGGCCAGTGCCGGACTGGATCCGCGCCATGCCGTTCGTCGGCGACTGGCTGTCGATGCAGTGGGCGGAACATGTCGGCCGGCCCGGCGCGCTCGGCGAACTCGTGCAGTTCGTCAGCGGTGAGAACATCGCCAGCGTCTACCACTTCGCCCTGGTCGCGGGCGGCGGCGCCTTCAACCTGTTCCTCACCCTCCTGTTCATGCTGATCGCGCTGTTCTTCGTCTACAAGGACGGAGAGGCGTTCGGCCAGCAGCTCGACCGGTTCGGCGAGCGCATCCTGCCGTCGCGATGGCAGACGTTCTCCCGCGTCGTGCCCGCCACCATCAGCTCGACCGTGACGGGCATGGGCCTGATCGCCATCGGCGAAGGCGTCGTCCTCGGTCTCGCCTACTGGATCGCGGGGGCACCCTCGCCGGTCACGCTCGGCGTCATCACCGGCATCATGGCGCTGATCCCAGGCGGGGCGCCGCTGGCATTCACGCTCGTGTCGCTCTACCTGCTCGGCAATGCCCAGTTCATTGCCGGCACAGCGCTGTTCGTGTGGGGCACGGTGGAGCTTTTCATCGTCGACAAGACGCTTCGGCCGAAGCTGGTCGGCGGGCCGATCAAGCTGCCGTTCCTCCCCACCTTCTTCGGCCTTATCGGCGGCGTGAAGACCATGGGCTTCCTGGGCCTGTTCATCGGCCCGGTGCTGATGGCGCTTCTCGTCGCGATCTGGCGGGAGTGGTTGCGCGAAGCCGATGTCGCCCTCGACCAGCGCCGGGACCGGGACGACCTGCGCCGCCGCCATCGCGCCGCCGAGCGCGAGTGAAACGGCTACCGCGTGATCGTGGCGACGGCATCGACAAGCGGCCCGTATGATACGCTGAGGAAGCCGCCGAACGGCGTATCCATGTCGAGGATGGCGAACATCGCCGAAGCGATCGAGAGCGCACACAGCAGCATCCCGGTGAAGGCCAGCGCGTTGCGGGGCATGCTGAGCCCGATGCTGAAGAACACGATCATCAGCCAGAACACCATCACCGAGTAGAACTCGATCGAGATCGACGTCTGGCTCTCCGACCAGAGCTGCCAGCGCAGCTGGATGACATGCCGTCCCTGCTGGATCGCGATGTCGCGAAGCTCGTGCTGGAGCGGCGTATGCGGCTGGAGTTCCAGCACCGACAGCTTGATGTTCTCGAGCGCGTCGCCGACGTTCGGCTTGTCGAGGCCCTCGCCGGTGGAGGTGGGCGGTCCGCCGCGCAATGCCGTGGGCAGGTCGGAACTCCGCCAGGTCTGCGCGATCACCGCCTCGGCATAGCCGGCAAGCGCGGTGCGGATGGCGACGGTCTCGGGACCGTACTCGGCCATCGTGCGGTCGAACTCGACGAGGGAACTGCTGAAATTGTTGACGTCGGTGCTGACGGCGTCGAACGCGGTCTTCGCCGATGTCGTGAGAAGCCCGAGCACGATGGCGGCGAAGGTGACGAGCATGCTCACGAAGATCTGCAGGAGTTCGATCACCTCGCGGTTGAGGTGGCGCTCCGACAGGTAGGGTCTGACGATCACACCGCCCGCCGAAGCGGCGAGCAGGACGCCGAACAGGACAACGGCAGACAGGATCTCTGTCACTAGGAAACCTTTCCTGTCACACCGTCCGACCGCGGGCCGGCTCCATGACCGCCGAGGAGCACGGCCTGCCGCGTCAGCGCTTCTCCCCGGCCTGCTTCCCAGAAAAGCCCCGCCGACTCGTCCGACGGTCGCGACAGTCGCACACACAAGCGTGAACGGACAGACCGGCGAAACCCGACGGCGGGCCCCGGGTAGAATCCGCCATCCGGAGAGCCCCGAGCCCCTCATGTGCAGTCCCGTCGCATCGTCAGAGCGTGCGGGTCTCCCCGAGCACCCATGACGCTTACCCCGACGCCCTATCCTCGGAATCCTCGGGCTTTCATTTTCACGCGCGGCCCGTCGGCCGTTCGACCAAGACCGCGGCGGCAGAGCTACCGGGGCATTAACCACCCGGCCCGCTCGCAGCCGTGCCCACGATGGAGGCACGGGGACATGCGTACGGCTTCGCAAGATTGTACATGTCATTATGGTCCTTATAGTATGATTTACTCCCTACATACAGTCAGCACCACGCTCTATTTTAACTTATTGAAAAATAATAATTTTTCCTCCGCACCCCCGGGAGTCGAACCCGTTGGTGCGTGCTGAACGCAGGCCCGTAGCGGACAAGTACGGGGTTGCCGGGCACGTCCAGGGCGCCTCTGAGCGTTTCATGGCGAACGCGTGCGACACTTACGCGTGGTGTACCCACCTGCGAGAGCGCCCGCGTAAAATGGCGTGAAGCGCGCGGAAGAACCGGCTCTAATCTCGCTTCGGCCGCCGACCCCAGACTGGCGATGCCGACTCGAGTGGGAGGGCCGCCCCTCGAAGTCGCTTTGAAGCCACCACGGAGCTGTCCGGCACGGGTGCTAGCTCATCCCCGGCCCCGCCACATCTCTCCTCTTGAGCCCCGGCCGCCGTGCGGCACGCGCCGGCGCCAGACCACTCGCGTCATCGCTGGCGGCACGGTCTCCCGGTCCGGCTTCAGACGCGTCGCCCGGTCGCTGCCGCCGCATGTCTTCCCGCGGACACGCCGGGCTGGAAGCTGGATGTCGCCTCCGCGAGCCTGTAATGATCGGGCGACACGTCATCACGCGGCCCCGAGATGGCCCAGGATCGCGACCCGCCATGATGGACTTCCACTCGCTTTACTCTCACGACTTCGTCCGCGTGGCGGCCTGCGTCCCGAAGGCGTCGGTCGCCGAGCCCGCGTTCGCGGTCGAGGAGACTCTCGCACTCGCAGCCGCCGGCGACCGGGCGAAGGTCGCCGTGATGCTGTTTCCCGAGCTGGGAATTTCGTCCTATGCGATCGACGATCTGGTCTTGCAGGATGCGTTGCTCGAAGCCGTGCAAGCCGCACTCGGCCGCCTGATCGAAGCCTCCCGCGCGCTGTTCCCGGTGCTGGTGGTGGGCGCACCGCTGCGTCACGGCCCGCGGCTTTTCAACACCGCCGTCGTGATCCATCGCGGCACGGTGGTCGGCGTCGTGCCGAAGGCCTTTCCGCCGAACTATCGCGAGTTCTACGAGCGGCGCCATTTCGCAACCGGTCTCAACGTGAGGGGCGAGGCCATCACCGTCGCCGGCATCGACGCGCCGTTCGGCATCGACCTCCTGTTCCGATCGGCCGGCACCGTGCCGTTCACCTTCCATATCGAGATCTGCGAGGACGTCTGGGTGCCGATGCCGCCGTCGACTCGGGCGGCGCTCGCGGGCGCGGAGGTGCTGCTGAACCTCTCGGCCAGCAACATCACCATTGGCAAGGGCGATACGAGGCGCCTGCTCTGCTCGGCCCACTCGATGCGCACGGTCTCGGCCTATATCTACTCGGCCGCCGGCCCGGGCGAATCCACCACCGACCTCGCCTGGGACGGGCAGGCCGCCGTGTTCGAGAACGGCGCCCTCCTCGCCGAATCCGAGCGCTTCGCGACCGGCGCCACGATGGCCGTCGCGGATGTCGACCTCGGCCGCCTCCGCCAGGAGCGGATGCGGCTCAACACCTTCGGCGAATGCGCCGTCGACGAACTCAGCCGGGCACCGGCCTTCCGTCCGATCGAGTTCCGCCTCGATGCGCCGACTGAGACCGTGCCGCTGCAGAGGACGTTCGAGCGCTTCCCGTTCGTCCCTTCCGATCCGGCGAAGCTGCGGGAGGACTGCTACGAGGCCTACAACATCCAGGTGCAGGGCCTTGCCAAGCGGCTGGCGGCGGCGCGCTCGCAACACGCTGTGATCGGCGTCTCCGGCGGGCTCGATTCCACCCAGGCTCTCATCGTCACCGCGCGGGCGATGGACCGGCTCGGCCTCAGCCGGTCCAACATCCTCGCCTACACCCTGCCCGGCTTCGCCACGTCCGAGGGCACCAAGTCCAATGCTTGGGCGCTGATCCGCGCCATCGGCGCCACAGGGGCGGAAATCGACATCCGTCCGGCGGCGCGCCAGATGCTGGCCGATCTCGGCCATCCGTTCGCGGATGGCCAGCCGGTCTATGACGTCACGTTCGAGAA
>JAEZMP010000133.1 GCA_023442215.1 Pseudomonadota bacterium | reverse complement strand
CGCCGGCAATGCCGATTTCCTTGTATCGCTGCAATAGCCCGTCATAGAGCGCCCGGTTGGTATCAACCTCGCGCTTGAGGAAGTTGTACTGGATGCTGCGATCCCGCATCGCCAGCGTGTCGGCCTTCAGCGAATCGAGTTGGCCCTGAAGGGCTTCCTCGTTGCTCTTTGCGGCCTGATACTGCCGTTCGATCGATTCCTTGATTGCCGCGATCTGCGCGTTCGCCTGGGCATTCAATTCGGCGATCTGCGCCTTCAGCTGCATCATCTCCGGGAAAGCCGGCTTATAGAGCCGCAGCTTCTGCTGATACTCCGCCGTCAGTGCCATGTATTGCTTCCGGTTCTCCTGGATGGACTTGTCGTCCAGGATTTCGGGCAATCCATAGCCGGTGGTGCTCTGCGCGAGACGCCACTTCTCCTCGAGGCGGATGCGGTCGGCGCGAGCCTGCACGAGACTCGAGTTGACGGTATCGAGGTTGGCTTCGGCGATGCTCCGCTGCTGCTGGTCGCCGACGGAGAAGATGCCTTCCTTGCGCGCATAGGCGACAAGCTGCGTCTCGGAATCCTCCATCTTGGTCTTGAGCTGCTGCAGCCGGTCCTCGAGGAAGGTCCGCGCGTAGGACGCGGCGTCGTAGCGGCGATCAAGATTCTCAGCGATGAACGCATCGCCATAACCGTCCGCGACGCGCTGCGCGATCTCCGGATTGGTGTGGTCGAACGACACGTTCACCAGACGAGAGCCACGGACCGGGTTGATGCGGATGCCGTCCTGAACCGCGTTGATCACCCTGTCGCGACGGATCTCAGCCTCGCTCTTGCCCTCGTTGCCGGCCGGCTTGCCGAGAACCGGGGCCAGCAGTTCCTTCGCCTGAGCGAGCAGCGACGGCGCGGTGTCCGGCAGGAACGTCTGATCAGACACCAGTCCAAGCTGCGTCACCACGCGCTCGGCCAGCGAACGGCTCTTCAGGAGCTCGTACTGCGTCTGGTAGAATTCGGTTCCCGTCAGCGTCTCTTCCGTCTGCAGACCTTCAAGATTGAGCGCGCCGGAGGCGGTACGGTCGATCTGGAGGACGATTGCCGCGCGGTAGACCGGCGTGATCAGGAAGTTCGCCACGACGGCGATGAAGCAGAAAACAAGGACTGTGAGGAAGATCAGCTTTCTGCGCTTGACCAGAATCCAGAAATATTTGAGGAAATCGACGCCATCGTCATCCAGCCGGCCGGACTGGAACGGGCTTCCGTAACCGCCATAACCCGGAGCCGCGGGATATCCGGGCCCGGGGACAGGAGCAATGCCGCCGCCTTCCGGCTGTGGAACCGGCATGCCGCCGACCTGACTTCCCATGGCGCGTGCTTCCTCAACGTTTCAAAACGGGCCGCCGGCCCGCAGTCTCAAAGAACGGCCGCCAGCGCGGCGAGCGGCGAGACATATTTCAGATCCCGCAGCGTGGTCCGCACCCCGGATTCGTCGACGATCACGACGTCGCCGCCCTGAAGGATCGGATCGGGACTCTTGCCGGCCCTGATGGACGAAAGGTCGTAGTGGGAGGCCGTGCGTTTTCCGTTCGCGAGCCTGAAAACGTACACCGACCCTTGGTCGGCATATTCCGTCAGTCCCTGGGCCGATGCAACCGCCTGTAGCAGGGAGACGGAACCGGTCATCGGGAAGATGCCGGGCTTCTGCACGGCGCCGTCTACGGTCACGCGCTGGCTCGTATAGTCCGTCACCTTCACGCTCACCTGCGGAGACTGAAGATAGGTGGCGCCGAGCTTTGCCGCGATTTCCTTCTCGAGTTGCGGCGCGGTCTTGCCTGCCACCATGACCTGCCCGATCAGCGGGAAGGTGATGTAGCCGCTTTTGTTGACTTCGGCGGTCGTATCGAGATCCGGCACCTGGAACACGGAAACCGAAATCTTGTCGAGGGGACCGATCTTGTAGTCATCCGCGAGCTGTGGCGCGGCATCGCCACGCAACGCAGCCGCAGCATAAGGCGGCAGTTGCGCAGTCGGGGACGTCCGCTGCGGCTGGCTGGACGTGCACCCGGAGACGGCCATGCCCACCATCAGCACCAACAGCACGCACGTGGCTTCCCGCCGCATGAAGACCTGCCTCTTCCGATTGGAAAGGCGACGTCAAGCAGACGCCGACATTTCATTGGGCCATACACGAAATCGCCGTCCAGACCAATCCTTGGCCGGGACCGGACCAGTCTCTTGGGCGGCGAACGTCCGGTTCGAGTCAAATTGCACGCATATTCTTAACCATCCGTGCCAAATCTGCCGCACGCTCGTGAGCCCGTCTGGAATCGAACCCGGCGGGCGGAGACGCCGCGGTGGCACGCCGTGAACCCGGCGATTCGTCCGGAATCGTGCGGACGGCACGGAAGCGGGACGTCAGCGCTGGAAGATGTAGGTGCCCGGCGCTGCCTCCAGCGGCGGCAACCCGCGCTCGAGCGCGCCCATCTGAGGAGGCGGGACCCGGCTGCCCGTCGACTGCGACGCGAGCCAGGCCGCCCATTCCACCCACCACGAGCCCTGCCGTTCCTCCGCCGCCGCGACCCACTCATCGGCGCCGAGGCAGGGATCGTCGGCGTGCTTCAACGCGACGTGAAAGCGGCGCTTGGGGTGGCCGGGTTCGCTGACGATGCCGGCATTGTGGCCGCCGCTGGTCAGCACGAACGTCACGTCGCCATCGCTCAAAAGGTGGATCTTGTAGACCGAACGCCAGGGGGCGACGTGGTCCCGCTCGGTTCCGACGACGAACAGCGGCACGCGGATGTTCTGGAGGGCGGCGGCGCGGCCGTCGACCATGAAGCGTCCGCCGGCGAGTTCGTTGTCGAGATAGAGCCGCTTCAGATATTCCGCGTGCATCCGATAGGGCATGCGGGTGGAATCGGCATTCCACGCCATCAGATCGATCATCGGCGTGCGCTCGCCCATGAGATAGTCGTGAACGAGCCGCGACCAGATCAGATCGTTGCTGCGCAGAAGCTGGAACGCACCGGCCATCTGGTCGGCCGAGAGATATCCCCGGTTCCACATCATGCTCTCGAGGAAATGCAGCTGGCTGTGGTCGATGAACAGCGCCAGTTCCCCGGGCTCGGAAAAATCCGTCTGGGCGGCAAACAATGACAGCGAGGCGAGGCGGTCGTCGCCTGTCCTCGCCATCGCCGCCGCCGCGATCGAAAGCAGCGTACCGCCGAGGCAATAGCCGGTGGCATGGACCTTTCGGCCCGGCACGATCGTGGTGACCGCGTCGAGCGCGGCCATCACGCCGGCCCGCCGGTAGTCGTCGAGCGTAAGATCCCGATCCTCGCTCCCGGGGTTGCGCCAGGAGATGCAGAACACCGTGTGGCCCTGCTCGACGAGATACCGCACCAGGGAGTTCTGCGGCGACAGGTCGAGGATGTAATATTTCATGATCCAGGCCGGCACGATGAGGACCGGTTCGGCGAACACGGTCTCGGTCGTCGGCGAATACTGGATCAGCTCGATGAGGTGGTTGCGGAACACGACCCTGCCCGGGGTGGTCGCCACCTCGTGACCGGGCCGGAAGGCCTCCACGCCCACGGGTGGCTGACCGGTGGCCTGTCGGCCGACGTCCTCCAGCCAGTTCCTGAAGCCCTGATAGAAGTTGAGGCCCCCGGTCGCGAAGGCCTTCTCGATCACTTCGGGATTGGCGAAGGGATTGTTCGAGGGCGAGGCCATGTCCAGGAGCTGGCGCGCCGCGAACGACACTACGTCCTCATGGTGCGGCGTGACGCCGGGAACGCCATGGGTGATGTTGTGCCACATCTGCTGATGGAGCAGAAAGCCCTGGGCCAGCAGGTTGAACGGCGGCCGGCGCCATCCTTCCGCACGGAACCGATCGTCTCCCGGCAGGGGTTCGACGCATGGCGGGACATCGGGATCGATGGCCGACGCGGCGGCATAGGATGTCAGCCGCGCCGCCTTGCGCCAGGCCTTGGCGACGAGCTCCATGCGCTTGCCCGGGGCCGATGCGAGATGGATCGACCAATCGAACGTCGCCATGGCCAGCGCCGCGGGCGAGAGGCCTCCCGTGACCTGAGCATTCAGGGCCTCGCGAATCCGGTCGATGGCGCGGAACACCTCGCCTTCGGCGGCGTCCTCGATATGCGGCGGCGCCTTCGTGGCCGATGCCTGACCATGAGAACCGGTCGGGGCATCGGGAGCGGGGCGCCCGCCCGTGGGCTGTTCCGCAGTGGCGCTGGAAGCAGCGGGGGTGAAAGCGGGACTATCCATGGTAACGGCCTTTCCGTGGCGACCTCCGCATCCTTTCCCCGTGGGAAGCGCGGTGGCGACATGACAGCGCCGATGCCGGGCCAGCTTCGAAGCGCTCGGGACCGGAAGCGCTCGCCCGTGATTGCGTTCCGTCGCCGTCTTTCCTAACACGCAATCGCCTGCCGCGGTTGATCCCGATCAACGCCGTCGGGGAACGACCCGGCACTGTGCCGGCCAGCCGTCCTGTTGCGGGCGGCGTCCGGGAACCGTAGCGTGCCGTTTCGACACTGAAGAGAACGAGATCGGAGAATCGGCCTCGCCGACGAAGCAGCCGGGGCGAGTGCCGTTCAACCCGATCCGTCGGGCGAGGTACCGCGGCCGGGGCGGCGGGACGATCGCTTCGCGCGGCAAGGGGTGAGGACGACGTGGCCACCAGGCGCAAATCGACATCGCGGACATCGGCCGACGACGCCGGGGCGGAACCGCTCGGCCGCCGGTCCGCGCGGCTCCGTCTGCGCGCCGCCTGGATGTACTATGTCGAGGAGATGACCCAGAGCGCGATTGCCGAAGCGCTCGGCATCGGCCGCGTCACCGTGGTTCGGCTGCTGGCGGACGCCCGCGCGCTGCACGAGGTCAAGATCTCGCTCGGCCGGCACGCCTCCGATCTGCTCGGCCTCGAGATGACGCTGCAGAAGACGTTCGGCCTGCGCGAGGCGGTGGTCGCGCCGGTGTCGTCGCACAATGCCGATCCCATGCCGGCGATCGGCGCCGCAACGGGCCATTACATTACCGACTTCCTCAAGCCCAACATGCGGATCGGCGTCGGCTGGGGTCGCACTCTTCTCAACACGCTGAGCTTCATCGACGATGCGCCGGTGCCTGGCCTCGCGGTGGTGTCGCTCCTCGGGGGCATCTCGGCGGTGCGGCGCTACAATCCGGCGGAATTCGCCTGGCGCTTCTCGCAGCTGTTCAACGCCGACTGCTATCTGATCGCCGCGCCTGCCCTGGTCGACAGCATCGAGACGAAGCGCGCTTTGATCGAGCGCTGCGGCCTCGGCTCGGTGTTCCAGATGGCGGACGCCCTCGATGCCGTGCTTCTCAGCGTCGGCGAGATGTCGCGCAACTCCACCTCGTTCGTGTTCGACTACTTCACCGAAAACGACCGCACCACGCTGATCGAAAAAGGCGCGGTCGGCGACGTGCTCTATAATTTCTACGACGAGGGTGGCGACATCGTCGATCACCCCATCAACAGCCGCGCCATGAGCGCCTCGATCGAGCAGTTGCGCCGCACACCGAACCGCATCCTCACCTCAGGCGGCAACTTCAAGGTGGAAGCGGTGCTGGGCGCGATCCGGCTGCTGCAGCCGACGACGCTGATCACCGACGAGGTCACGGCCGAGGCGATCCTCAACCGCGTCGGCGTCGAGGTGCCCTCCAGCGGGATTTCATCGGAGATCTGAGAACGACGCGCACGGAAGACCGGGCGGCCCCGTCAGGGCAGAAACGGCAGCACCGACGTGATCTCGGCGGCGAGGGCACCTGCGGGATCGCGGGTGTCCAGGCAGTCCGCGAAGCGGCGAAACCGCACGTCCATCACGGCGGCGGCGCTATCGGGCACAGCCCCGAGCCCGGCGGCGTCGAGATCCTTCTCGACGGCGACGGCCCCGGCGAGCGCGATCGTCAGGAACACCGCCGCGTTCGGCTCGGTCGCGAAGCTTCCGGCACCTACCGACGTGCTTTCCGCCGCTTCGATGTCGCGGATCGGCCTGCGGGCGACAAGGGCGATCGCAGCTTCCGCCCAGAACCGCGCCGGATCCGTGCCGTCACGCGAGGCCGGCGGCGCGAGATCCCGGGCCGCGGCCGCGATGTCGTGTTCGGCGATGAACAGGTTGTCGATGCCGCGCCGCGTCAGCAGCGTCTCGGCAAGCCGGTAGACCGTGCGGGTGAACAGGGTTTCGAAGGCATCGGCATCGGCGAGGCCGGACAGCCGCCGGCAGGCGCGCATCAAGGCGGCATCGGATCGGGCCTCGTCGCCCGGCGCCCCGCGCAGCAGACTCGAAACGGTCTCCTCGGTCGTGCTCAGAACGGCATCGGCGAGGCTCGTCAGGTGGTGCACGCCCCGTCGCAGCGGATCGGCATCCTCGCCGGCGCGCGTGGTCTTGCGCACGAGATATCGCGCGCCGCGCAGCCCGTCCTTCAGAAGGGTCGCGATGTCCTGGTGGAGGTGAGCCATCCGCGCCATCTCCCTGTCCTGCCGCGTGATGCCGTCAGCGCCGCAGCCAATCCTCGACGGCCGCCCACGAGTCCAGCACCACCTCCGCGCCGGCGTCGCGCAAGGCGGAAGCCGTCACGTCGCTCGCATGTGCGCCGCCGAGGAACCCGACGGGCCTCATGCCGGCGGCGACCGCCCCCATGATACCGAATTTCGAGTCCTCGATCACGACGCATCTTTCCGGCGCCACGCCCATGGTGCCGGCCGCGTGAAGCACGAGATCGGGCGCGGGCTTGCCGCGGGCGACCTGCTCGGAACTGAAGATCGCATCCGGGTCGAAGAAACGGTCGAGCCCCGTCACGCCGAGGCTGAAGCGGATACGCTCCAGCGAGGACGACGACGCGACGCAGCGGCGCAGCGGAAGCCAGTCCAGGAACCGCACCATGTCGGGCGTCGGCTGAAGCCGCTCGGCGAACAGCGTGCGGGTGGCGGGCCAAAGCCGGTGGCCGACGGAGGCATCGAACGTCCGCCCGCTCAGGCGCTCCAGCCCCGCGAAGATATCGGCCTGCTTCATGCCGACGAACGCCATGATGTCGGCCGCCGTCACCGCGATCTCGTCCTCGGCCAGCACGCCCGCCATAGCCTCGGCGGCAAGCGGCTCGCTGTCGACCAAGACGCCGTCGCAGTCGAAGATCACGAGTTCGATGGCGGGATTGACGTCGCTGACGGCGCGATGGGCGCCGCCGTCGACCGCGCCCGCGGCAGTGCTCTGGTGTTCCAAGGTCTCGGTCTCGTTCCGCAAGGTGCCGTCAGATCTCGGTTATGCACTGCTTCGCCCGGGGAATCGAGACCGGGCTCATGCTGAGTTCGGTCACGCCGAGGCGAACGAATTCCGGGATCAGGTCGGGCCGCGAGGCCGCCTCGCCGCAGACGCCGACCCAGATGCCGGCCTCTTTCGCGGCATCGCAGATCATCGCGATGGCTTTCATGACGGCGGGATGCTCGGTGCGGTTCAGCGTCGCCACCCGCGGGTTCAGGCGGTCGACGGCCATGATGTACTGGGTGAGGTCGTTGGTGCCGATCGAGAAGAACGACACCTGACGGGCGAAGGCGTCGGCAAGCAGCGCGGCCGCCGGCGTCTCCATCATGATGCCGAGTTCGAAATCGGCGTGCGGCGTGCCGGCCGCTTCCAGTTCCGCCTTGCAGTCGGCGATGAGCCCGCGCACGGCGCGGATCTCGTCGAGGTCGGCGATCATCGGCACCATGACCTTGATGTTGCCGACGACGGCCGCGCGAAGCAGGGCCTTGAGCTGCGGCTTGAACACGTCCTGCCGCTCCAGGCACATCCGCACGCCGCGCCAGCCGAGGAACGGATTTTCCTCCTTCGGGAAATTGATGCCGACGACCGGCTTGTCGCCGCCGACGTCCAGGGTGCGGACCACGACGGGGTGCGGCGCGAAGGCCTGCGCGAGGCGGGTGTAGACGTCGGCCTGCTCATCCTCGCTCGGCAGCGCCTTGCGTTCCATGAACAGGAATTCCGTGCGGAACAGCCCGACGCCCATGGCGCCGTTGGCCTTCGCCGCGTCGATCTCCCGGAGCGAGCCGAGATTGGCGGCCACCTGGATACGCCGGCCGTCGCGGGTGTGCGGTTCCAGGGCGCGATAGGCATCGAGCGCCGCCCTCGCCTCGCGTTCGGCGGCGATCGCCGCCTCGATGG
>JAEZMP010000099.1 GCA_023442215.1 Pseudomonadota bacterium | reverse complement strand
ACATGACGGATTCGATGAAGATCTTCCGCATGGGCCTCGAGGGCGGCAAGCCGGGAGAGGGCGAGGTCGGCGTGCAGCCCGAATGGTTCTTCAAGGGGCTCGGCACCTGCGTCGTCCCGCCCGAATCCGACATCCCGATGCCGGCCTTCGCGCTGGCGGGCGGCGAGGAGGCGGAGATCGTCGGCCTCTATCTCATCGGCCCCGACGGCAATCCGTGGCGGCTGGGCTTCGCGCTCGGCAACGAATTCTCCGACCAGGTCACGGAAGCGCTCAACTATCTCTATCTCGCCCATTCCAAGCTGCGCGACTGCTCCATCGGGCCGGAGCTGCTGGTCGGCGATCTTCCCGACGACACGAGGGGCAAGATCCGCGTCATCCGCGACGGCCAGACGCTCTGGGAGGGCGAATTCCTGAGCGGCGAAAGCAACATGTCGCACTCGGTCCGCAATCTCGAGCATTACCATTTCCGCTACGACATGTTCCGGCGCCCGGGCGACCTGCACGCCTATTTCTTCGGCGCGCCGCTGCTGAGCTGCGCCAACGGCGTCGAGACGCAATCGGGCGACTGCTTCGAGATCGACGTGCCCGATTTCGGCCGGCCGCTGCGCAACCGCATGATCGCAAGGCCGGCGCCCAGCTTCGTCGTGCGGTCGCTCTGATCCCGTCCCTGCCGTCGCGGCCCGTTCTGCCGCGCCCTCCCCTCTTCTCTCTGGAGCTGAATATGGGCCTTCGCTTCGCCGTCGATACGGGCGGCACCTTCACGGATCTGATGGTCGCGACCGAAGAGGGCGTGCTCAGCATGCACAAGGCCTCGACCACGCCCTCCGATCCGGTCGCGGGCGTGATCGACAGCCTGAGGATCGCGGCCGAAGCCGCGGGTGAGGATCTGAAGGCCTATCTCGGCCGGGGTGAGATCCTGGTCCATGGAACGACCCATGCGATCAACGCGATCATCACGGGCTCGACCGCGAAGACCGCCTTCCTGACCACGAAGGGCCATCCCGACACGCTGGTGTTCCGCGAAGGCGGGCGCATCGAGCCGTTCAACTTCACCGTGCCCTATACCGAGCCCTATGTTCCGCGCGCGCTGACCTACGAGGTGCCCGAGCGCATCACCGTCTCCGGCGCGATCAGAACGCCACTCGACGAGGACGCCGTCGTCGCCATTCTCGAAGAGATCAAGGCCGCCGGCGTCGAGGCCGTCGGCGTGTCCTTCCTGTGGTCGGTGGTCAACCCGGCCCATGAGCTCGCCGTGGGCGTGCTGATCGCGAAGCATCTGCCGGGCGTGCCCTACACGCTGTCCCACGAGATCAATCCGTCGATCCGCGAATATCGCCGCGCCTCGTCGACCTGCATCGACGCCTCGCTGAAGCCGATCATGGGCGCTTACATGCACGGCCTCGAACAGCGCCTGCGCGAGGCCGGGTTCAACGGCCGCGTGCTGGTCGTCACCTCGCAGGGCGGCGTGATGGACGCGGCCCGTGTCGCGGAAGCGCCGGTGCACCTGATCAATTCCGGCCCGAGCATGGCTCCCGTCGCGGCCAAGGCCTACGGCGCCGACGACGCCGCCGAGACGCTGATCGTCGGCGATACCGGCGGCACGACCTTCGACGTCTCGCTGGTCCGTCGCGGCCGCATCCCGCGGAGCCGCGAGACCTGGCTCGGCCAGCCCTTCCGCAGCCACATGACGGGCATGCCCTCCGTGGACGTGAAGAGCATCGGCGCCGGCGGCGGGTCCATCGCCTGGGTCGATGCCGGCGGGCTGCTGCATGTCGGCCCCAAGAGCGCCGGCGCGGTACCCGGTCCGGTTTGCTACGGCCGCGGCGGCACCCGGCCGACGCTGACCGACGCCTCCGTCGCTCTCGGCTTCATCGACGCGGAGTTCTTCCTCGGCGGCAAGATGGCGCTGAACAAGGCCGGCGCACTCGATGCCATCCGCACCGACGTCGCCGAGCCGCTCGGCAAGACGGTGGAGGAAGCGGCCGAAGTGATCGTGGCGCTGGCGACCGAGCACATGGTCCAGGCGATCATGGATATCACCGTCAACCAGGGCATCGATCCGACCCAGGCGACCTTCGTCGCCGGCGGCGGCGCGGCGGGCCTGAACTGCGTCGCCATCGCGCGCCGCCTCGGCTGCAAGCGCGTGCTGGTGACGGAAGCGGGCGCCGCGCTCTCGGCGTCCGGTGCGCTGATCTCGGACCTCACCGCACACCAGCGGGCCATGTTCCACACCCGCAGCGACGCCTTCGACATCGAGGGCGTGAACAAGGTTCTCGCCGGCCTGAAGGCGGCCTGCGACGCCTTCGCGGCCGGCCCCGGCGCGGGTGCCGAGGCGGTGGAGATCGACTGGTCGACGGAGGCCCGTTACACCGACCAGGCGTGGGAGATCGAAGTGCCGCTTCAGGTGGCGCGCTTTGCCGGCCAGGGGGACGTCGACGCGCTGGTGGCCGACTTCCACCAGATGCACCAGGACATCTTCGCCGTCAGCGACGACAAGGCCAGCATCGAGACGGTGAGCTGGAACGCCGAGGTGCGCTGCCGCATCGGCTCTGGCGTGCCCGGGCGTCTTGCCGCCGACGGCCGGCCGGCGAAGCTCGCGTCCCGTCCTGTCCGCTTTCTCGGCACCGACTGGATCGAGGCCGACGTGTGGCGGCTCGAGGCGATACCCGAGGGCCAGACGCTGGCCGGCCCGGCCATCGTCGAATCCGATTTCACGTCGATCGTCATCGATCCGGGCGCCAAGGCCTGGCGCGACGCATCCGGCAATCTCGTCATCGAAGTCTGAGCGGAGAGAACACCATGATTGGCGCCAACACCTCTGCCAGCAGGACCATGGACGGCTCGACGCTCGCCGTGCTGACGGCCCGCTTCGAGGGCATCGCCCGCAAGATGGCGAACACGCTGCATCGCACCGGACGGTCCGGCATCCTGACCATCGCGCGCGATTTTTCCTGCGTGGTGCTCACGGCGAAGCACGAGTTGCTCGCGACCGCCGAGAGCCTGCCGAACCACGTGCTGCGCGGTCCCGACATCATGTCGCGGACCATGACCGACAATCACCCCGTGCTGAAGCGCGGCGACGCGTTCCTGCACAACTCGCCCTATCACGGCTGCACCCATCCGGCCGACCACTCGATCCTGATCCCGGTGATCGACGACCACGGCGTGCACCGGTTCACCGTTCTCGCCAAGGCGCACCAGGCCGATTGCGGCAACTCGCTGCCGACGACCTACATGGGGGCCGCCGTCGACGTCTATAACGAAGGCGCGCTGATCTTCCCCGCCGTGAAGATCCAGAACGACTACCAGCACGTGATGGACATCATCCGCATGTGCCAGATGCGCATCCGCGTGCCCGACCAGTGGTGGGGCGACTATCTCGCCACCCTCGGCGCCGCGCGGGTCGGCGAGCGCGAGATTCTGGCGCTCGGCGCGGAGATCGGCTGGGACCGACTGGAGGACTATGCGCAGCAGTGGTTCGACTACAGCGAGCGGCGCATGATCGAGGTGATCCGCGCCCTGCCCAAGGGCCGCGTGACGCGCACCAGCACCCATGACGCCGTTCAGGGCACGCCGGCAGACGGCGTGAAGATCACGGCGACGGTCGAGGTCAAGCCGGAAGAGGCGATGATCGAGGTCGACATGACCGACAATCCCGATTCGCTGCCGAACGGGCTCAACCTGTCGGAAGCCTGCTCCCTCTCCGCGCCGATGATCGGCATCTTCAACTCGATCGATCACACCGTGCCGAAGAACGAGGGCAGCTTCCGCCGGATCAAGATCCACCTGCGCGACGGCTGCGTCGTCGGCCGGCCCCGCCATCCGACGTCCTGCTCGGTCGCGACGACGAACATCGCCGATCGCGTCGCCAATCCGGTGCAGGCGGCGCTCGCCGAACTCGCCGACGGCCTCGGCCAGGCCGAGACCGCCGCGCTGATTCCGCCCTCCTGCGGCGTCGTCTCCGGCGTTCACGACGGCAAGCCGTTCGTGAACGAGGTCTATCTCGGCTGCACGGGCGGCGCCGGAACGCCGTGGACCGACGGCTGGCTCACCATCCTCCACGTCGGCAACGCCGGCATGTGCTACCAGGATTCGATCGAGATCGACGAACTGCGCCATCCGATCTTCGTGCACCAGAGGCGGCTCATCCCGGACTCCGAAGGTGCCGGCCGCTTCCGCGGCGCGCTCGGCGCCTATTCCGAGTTCGCGCCGGTCGACTGCTCCATGACGGTCGCCTATGTCAGCGACGGCAACGTCAACGCCGCGCTCGGCACGCGCGGCGGCCTCGCCGGCGCACGATCGGCCCAGTTCCGCCGCCTGGCGGACGGCTCGCTGCAGCCGGTTCCGGCCTGCGCCGAGGTGGTGATCGGCCCCGACGAGACCATGGTTTCGATCAGCGGCGGCGGCGGCGGCTACGGCCATCCCCATGAGCGCGATCCGGCGCGCGTCCTGCACGACGTGCGCGAAGGCTGGATCAGCCGCGAACGGGCACAGTCCGTCTATGGCGTGGCTCTGACCGCGAATGGCGAGATCGACCGGCAGGCGACGGCCCGGCTGCGGAGTGCCTCCGGGCAGGCCTGACCGTCTCCGACGCGATCCGGCCGAGGCTCGACCTCGGCCGGATCGAGCGCCTTGCGACCTGCGATATCCCGCCTTCCGTTCACTCCGCCGGCTTGAGGTCCTCGAGCAGCGTCGGAATGAGTTCCGATACGGTCGGATGGATCGGCACCGCCCGCCGGAAGATCGTGAACGGCAGATCGCCGTTCATGACGTCGAGAATGCCGTGGATCGCCTCGTCGCCGCCGGTGCCGAGGATCGCGGCGCCGAGAATGCGTTTCGTTTCCGCGTCCACGACGGCTTTCATGAAACCCTGCGTCTCGCCCTTTTCCACCGCCCGGCCGACGCGCGTCATCGGCCTCTTCGCGATCAGCAGCGGCCGGCCGCTCGCCCGCGCCTGCGCCTCGGTCATGCCGACGCGCCCGAGCGGCGGATCGGTATAGAGCGCGTAGCCCGGGATCCGTTCGCTGACCTTGCGCTCCTCGCCGTCGATGAGGTTGGCGGCGGCGATCTCGAAATCGTTGTAAGCCGTGTGGGTGAAAGCGCCGCGGCCGTTGCAATCCCCCAGCGCATAGACGCCGGGAACGCTCGTTTCCAGCCGGTCGTCCACGGTGATGTAACCGCGGGCGTCGGTGGCGAGGCCGGCCACATCGAGCCCGAGATCGTCTGTGTTCGGACGCCGCCCGATGGCGAGGAGCACATGCGAACCGACGATCTCCGACCCTCCGGACTCGCAATCGATCTTCACCGCCACGCCCGCGTCGTGCGGCGCGAAGCTGAGGCACTCGGCGCCGGTGCGGATTTCCACGCCCTCCGCTTCCAGGATCTCGCGGATCGTCGCGGAGACGTCCTCGTCCTCGCGGGCGATGAGGCGCGGGCTTCGTTCCACCACGGTGACCCTGGCGCCGAAGCGGCGGAACATCTGCGCGAACTCGAGGCCGATATAGGAGCCGCCGATCACCACCAGGTGCTCTGGGACGACATTGAGTTCCACCATCGCGCTGTTGGTGAGGAAGGGAACATCGCCGAGCCCGGGCAGATCCGGCACCGCGGCGCGGCCGCCGACATTGAGGAAGATCAGCGGCGCCGTGATCGAGGTGCCGTCGACCTCGATCTCGTGGGGGCCGGTGAAGCGGGCGTGGCCGCGAAACACCGTGCAGCCTTCCATGCCCGTGAGCCAGGATTCGATGCCGCTGCGGCCGTCCTGGATGATCTTCTCCGCGCGGGCCTGCACCCGCTTCATGTCGATGCCCGGCTCAGAGCCGAGCACCACGCCGTACTCGGCGGCACGTGCGGCCATCCGCGCGGCATAGGCGCTCGCCACCAGCGTCTTCGTCGGCTTGCAGCCGGTGTTGACGCAGGTGCCGCCGAAATGCTGGCGCTCGATCACCGCCACGGTCTTGCCGGCGGCCGTCAGCCGGCCTGCCATGGACGGGCCGGCCTGGCCGGCGCCAACGACGATGGCATCGAAGGCGCGGGTCATCGCAGCACCGCCACGACGAGAACGGCTCCCAAGACGGCAACGGCGTCCTCGATCAGCGCGGCGGGAAGGTCGCGGCCGAAGGCGGCAGCACCGCGAGCGCGAGCCGCCCGCCCCCCGAGCGTGCCAATCACGGCACCGATGGCGCCACAAATGGCACCGGCCACGAGAACGCCGCCTGCCGCCCCGAGACAGGCACCGCAGAACGCACCGCTGACGATGCGCGCGCCGAACTGGGCCGGCACCGTGCGGCTGGGTGTCGACGGCAGTTGGTCTCCGACGAACTCGGCGAGCGCAAGAACGCTGAAAATCCAGGGCGTCCAGGCATAGCCCATGAACGCGAGCGGGGAGCCGGACAGATCGATCCAGCCGAGATGCGCGGCCCAGGCAACAGCCGCAGGCGCCGTCATGGTGCGCAGGCCGGCAACGATGCCGATCAACAGCGCGGCGAGATAAAGCATCGTCACGTTCCCCCGTCAGCCCTGCGGGACGGTTCGGCCCGCATCGTACAACCGACGCGGGCGAGTGTGACGTGATTCCCGGGCGAAGTCTGCCCACAATCGAGACGCGCGCCATGACGCCGACCGAGCGTCCGCCGGCGACTACCCTCCCCCGCGCCTTCGTTTCTCACTGGATGAGTTTCTGTGTTCTGGCGAGGGCTGGTGCGAAGCCGTTGAGGGAGATGGTGAGGGGGATGGGGGCCTTGGTGTCGGCGGCGACGGCGTTGAGGGTGAGCTTCTTGGCGGCCTTGAGCCTGGCGGTCATGGCGGCGTCGAACGACAGCGGCACGAGGCAGCCGGCCGGGAGGCAGGTGGTGTAGGCGA
>JAEZMP010000091.1 GCA_023442215.1 Pseudomonadota bacterium | reverse complement strand
CCCCCGCCCCCCCCCCCCCCCCCCCCCCCCCCCCCCCCCCCCCCCCCCCCCCCCCCCCCCCCCCCCCCCACGACCGGTTGGCCGCGGCGACACTGGCGAACCAATGCCGTCACCCGCGAAAGAGGTTGCCGCGTGGAGTCGATCCTCACTGTTTCCGGCCTTGAAAAGGTCTACGACAACGGCCACCGCGCCCTGAAGCCGGTCGATCTCGAGATCCGCAAGGGCGAGATCTTCGCGCTTCTCGGGCCGAACGGCGCGGGCAAGACGACGCTGATCGGAATCGTGTGCGGCCTGGTCAGGCCGAGCGCGGGCACGGTGATCGCCGACGGCCACGACATCGCCCGCGATTACCGCGCCGCGCGGGCCAAGATCGGCCTGGTGCCGCAGGAACTCGCCACCGCCATGTTCGAGACGGTGTGGGCGACGCTGACGTTCAGCCGCGGCCTGTTCGGCAAGCCGCCGAACCCCGCCTATCTCGAGCAGGTTCTGCGCGAACTCTCGCTCTGGGAGAAGAAGGACGCCAAGATCGCCACGCTTTCCGGCGGCATGAAGCGCCGGGTGCTGATCGCGAAGGCGCTCGCCCACGAGCCGCAGATCCTGTTCCTGGACGAGCCGACCGCCGGCGTCGACGTCGAGCTCAGGCGCGACATGTGGGCGATGGTCGGGCGCCTGCGCGAGCGCGGCGTCACCATCATCCTGACGACCCATTATATCGAGGAAGCCGAGGAGATGGCCGACCGCATCGGCGTCATCAACGGCGGCGAGATCATCCTCGTGGAAGAGAAGGCCCGCCTGATGCAGCGGCTCGGCCGCACCGGGGTCACCATCGGACTGAAGCAGCCGCTCGCCGCCCTGCCCGACGGCTTCGAGACATGGCAGCCGTCGCTGTCCGAGGACGGCCTGACGGCGAGCTTCACCATCAGCGGCGAGCAGGCCGACGGCGAGGACGGCGCCGCCGCCCTCGTGAAGCGCTTCGCCGCCGCCGGCATCGACTTCAGGACGATCGACGTCTCGCGGTCGTCGCTGGAAGACATCTTCATCGACCTTCTGGAACAGCGGCCATGAACTTCCATGCCATTCGCGCCATCTACGTCTCGGAGCTGGGCCGGACGCTGCGCACGCTGTTCCAGAGCATCGCTTCGCCGGTGATCTCCACGTCGCTCTATTTCGTCGTGTTCGGCTCGGCGATCGGCGCGCGCATCGCCACGGTGGACGGCATCCCCTATGGCGCCTTCATCATTCCGGGCCTGATCATGCTGGCCCTTCTGACCGAGAGCATTTCGAACGCCTCGTTCGGCATCTACCTGCCGCGGTTCACCGGAACGATCTACGAGGTGCTGTCGGCGCCGGTCTCCGTGGCGGAGATCCTGCTCGGCTATGTCGGCGCCGCCACGACGAAATCGATCGTGCTCGGCCTCATCATCCTGGCGACCGCGCGGCTTTTCGTGCCGTTCGAGATCGCCCATCCCATCTGGGCGGCCGCGTTCCTGGTGCTCACGGCGGCGGCGTTCTGCCTGTTCGGCTTCATCCTCGGCATCTGGGCGGACGGCTTCGAGAAGCTGCAGATCGTGCCGATCCTCGTCATCACGCCGCTCACCTTCCTCGGCGGCACGTTCTATTCGATCGACATGCTGCCGCCGGTGTGGCGCACCGTGTCGCTGTTCAATCCGGTGGTCTATCTCGTCAGCGGCTTCCGCTGGGCCTTCTACGGCACGTCCGACGTCTCGATCGGGATCAGCTTCGGCATGACGCTCGCCTTCCTCGTCGTCTGCGTCGCGATCATCACGTGGATGTTCCGCACCGGCTACCGCCTGCGCACCTGAGCCACCGCGCTATTGCGCGGCGGCCTCCGCGGCCTCGCCCTCTCCCTCGCCCCAGCCGACGCATTTCGGCGTGCCGCCGAGGCCGGGATTGAGGCAGTTGCAGGGATCGAGCCGGCGGTAGAACGAGGTCAGCGTTTCCTTCGCCTTGTAGAGGTGGCCGACATTGTGCTCGGCCGGATATTCCGCGCCGCGCGCGTCGAGCAGCGCCCACATCTCGTGCTCTACCGCGACGGGATCCACACCCTTGCGGGCGATGTAGTCCTGATGCAGCACGTGGCACAGGAAATGGCCGTAATAGAGCTTCTTCTCGAGCTTTGCGGAAAGCGCGTCCGGCAGCGTCTCGAACCAGTCCGGATCGTTGCGGCGCAGCGCGATGTCGAGCGCGACGATGCCGCCGACCTTGCTCTCGTGGATGGCGTTGTAGCGCACGGCCGCGCCGGCGGCGGCGAAGCGGTGCAGGAAGGCCTTCTGTCCCTCATCCTCCGTGCAGGCGAAATAGGCCCCGTCCCGCCCCTCGAAGAACCCGTCCAGGAACTGCCGGGCCTCGTCGACGCCCCGGGCCGGGACCTTGAGCAGCAGGTGATGCTCGAAGCGGTCTCGGTATTCCTTCATGCGCGGCGGAAGATGGTTCGGAAACAGCCGGCTCGCGGCCTGAAGCAGGCGGTCGCTCAGGTGCCGCGGCAGGAAGCCTATCCGTTCCGCCAGCGCATCGAACCGGCTTTTCGCCGTGAAGAAGGCCGGCAGGTGACGGGTGCCGAGCATTCGGATCGTGAGGAACGTGTCCTTGCCGTAGACCTCCGCGATGTCGAATGCCTCCCGGTGCATGTATTCCCCGGAGGTCGGCAGCGTCTCGAACGACGACAGGATGTGCCGGCGGATCGCCGTCAGATCGGACGGCAGGTTGGTGCCGATATAGAAGACCTGCTGCCCCGGCTCCTTCGGGAAGGTATCGAGACGCACGGCGAACAGCACCAGCCGGCCGGCAGAGCCCGAGGCCTCGTGAAGCCGGCGCGGATCGGCATTGAAGCGCGCGGGCGTATCGGCCTCGATATCGCGGACATGGCGCGCATAATCCGGGTCCGAGGCGACGCCACCGGGCGTGATGTCGCCCTCGCCGTAGGAGCCCGCATCGAGGCGAGACAGCATCTCGACGGGATCGTCGCCGAGTTCGATGCCGAGATGGTTGACGAGGCGCAGCACGCCATCCGCCCCGACCTGCCCGAACAACGCGAGCTCGGTATAGGCTGGGCCGCGGTTCACCAGCGAGCCGCCGGAATTGTTGCTGATGCCGCCGAACACGGTGGCACCGAGACATGACGAGCCGATCACCGAATGCGGCTCGCGGCCGAGCGGCGCGAGCGTCTTTTCCAGAAGGTCGAGGGTCGCGCCGGGGAAGCAGACCACCTGCGTGCCGCCGGAGATGAGCTGAACGCGCTTCATGCGCAGCGTGTTGATCAGGACGACCTCGCGGTCGTAGTCGTCGCCGTCCGGCGTCGAGCCGCCGGTGAGCCCGGTATTCGCCGCCTGCATGATCACGATCCGGCCGGAGGCGACGCTGGCTTCCGCCACCCGCCACAACTCGACGAGGCTCGCCGGCCTCACCACCGCCACGACCGGCCCGCTGCCGAAGCGGAACCCGAAGCGGTAGCGCCGGGTCTCGCTGTCCCGCGTCAGCACATGGGCCGCGCCGACGGTCGCCCGCAATTGCGCCAGGAACGCCTCCTTGTCGCGAGGCGCGGCCGGCGGACGACGCGGCGAAACGGGAACGGACATGGCGCGGCAACTCCGGGATCAAGGGGACGGGCTGCATTCTACGCGTGGTAGCCGTGCCCGGCAAAGCCGTCGTCGCAGGCCGGGCGGCGGCAGCGCTCCCGCCTCAGCGGGACAGAAGCGGCGCCTCAAGGTCGGCCGGATTTAAGAATATTATTTCTATCGACAAACTGGATATTCTGGCAGAGTCCATCGCGATCTCCCCCGCAGGCGAATGGCGGGAAGCGTCGACCAAGGCCGCACTTCCCGCTCGCCCCAGGCATTCCGAAGGCTACCCATGAGCACGTCCAACGCCGCTCCCGCCATCGCCGCGCCGTTCACCGACGAACCGCCGGCGTTCAACCGCTCGCCCGACGCCCATCGCATCACGACGGATGCCGAGGCGCTCGCGGTCGCGCGCGCACTTGCCGGCGAATTCGCCACGGGCGCGGCCGAGCGGGATCGAGAGCGCCGCCTCCCGGCCGCCGAACTCGATCGCTTCTCCGCCAGCGGGCTCTGGGGCATTACGGTGCCGCGTGCCTATGGCGGCGCCCAGGTCTCCTTCGCGACCCTTGCCGAGGTCATCGCGACCATCTCGGCGGCCGATCCCTCCATCGGCCAGATTCCCCAGAACCACCTCGCCGCGCTGGACGCGATCCGCGTCACAGCCTCCGAGGCGCAGAAGCGGCTGTGGTTCGGCCGCGTGCTGCAGGGCTACCGGCTCGGCAACGCCTTCTCAGAGGCGAACAGCCGCCATGTCGGGGCGTTCGAAACCACGCTGCGCCCGACAGGCGACGGCGACTTCGTGGTGAACGGCCGCAAGTTCTATGCGACCGGCGCGCTGTTCGCCCACTTCATCCACATCGGCGCCGTCAACGCCGACGGCAACGTGGTGCTCGCCATCGTGCCGCGCGACGCGCCGGGCCTGAAGATCATCGACACCTGGTCCGGGTTCGGCCAGCGGACCACCGCCAGCGGCAATGTCGAGATCGACGGCGTGCGCGTGGGTGCGGAGGGCGTGATCCCCGCCTATCTCGGCGGCGCCTCGCCGTCGTCGAACGGCGCGGTCTCGCAGATCATCCAGGCGTCGATCGATGTCGGCATCGCACGGGCCGCCATCGAGGACACCATCCGCTTCGTGCGGGAGCGCTCCCGTCCCTGGATCGATTCCGGTAAGGAGCAGGCATCGGAAGACGTGTTCACCATCGCCCAGATCGGCGACCTCAAGACCCGGCTCCACGCCGCCGAGGCGCTGCTGAAACGCGCCGGCGAGGCGATCGACACCATCTACGAGGCGCCGACGGAGGAAGCCGTCGCCGAGGTCTCGGCCCGCGTGGCCGAAGCGAAGGTGCTGACCACCGACATTGCGATCCTCGCCTCCAACAAGCTGCACGAACTCGCCGGCACCCGCTCGACGCTCGGCCAGTTCAACCTCGATCGCCACTGGCGCAACGCGCGCACCCACACGCTGCACGACCCGGTGCGCTGGAAATATTTCCACATCGGCAACTGGGTGCTGAACGGCGTGGTGCCGCCGCGCCACGCCTGGAACTGCCCGGCGGCCGAACGGGCCGGCGGCGCGCCGCCTCCTTTCCCGACTTCTCAAGCGGAACTCGCACGATGCCTCTCTCCCTGGCCAAGTCTCCCCCCCTCGACAACGCCGCCGGCCTCGAAGCCGATGGTGGGGCCGAGGGCGTACCGGCATCCTTCCGCGTCCCGGCAGCCCGGGTCCGCCCAGCCCGGCGCATCGCCTCGGAGGCGGAGGCGATCGCCGTCGCCCATGAAGTGGCCGCGACGATCGCCCGCGACGCCGCGCTGCGCGACCGCGAACGACAGCTTCCCTATGAGGAACTGGAGCTGATCTCGGACGCGGGCCTGTTCGCGATCTCCGTGCCGAAGGCCTACGGCGGCGCGGAGGCGAGTGCGGGTGTCGTCGCCGAGGTCATCGCCATTCTCGCAGCGGCCGACGGCTCCATCGGCCAGATCCCGCAGAACCACTTCTTCATCCTCGAGGCCCTGCGGCTGGAAGGCACAGAGGCTCAGAAGCGCTTCTTCTACGACCGCATCCTCTCCGGCGAACGCATCGGCAACGCCCTGTCCGAACGCGGCACCCGGACGGCGCAGGACCACGCCACCCGCATCACCCGCGTCGGAGACCGCTATCGCGTCGACGGCCGCAAGTTCTATTCCACCGGCGCCCTGTTCGCCCACTGGATCGCCGTCGTCGCCAATGCCGACGACGGGCGCAGCACGATCGCCCTGCTGCCGCGCGACACACCCGGTCTGACGCTGATCGACGACTGGTCCGGCTTCGGCCAGCGCACCACCGGCTCCGGCAGCACGGTGTTCGAGAATGCCGAGGTCGATCCGTTCGCCCTCGTCTCAATCGCGGCGGTGTTCGAGCGCCCGACCTCGATGGGACCCTTCGCCCAGATCATGCACGCGGCGATCGATTTCGGCATCGCCCGCGGCGCGTTCGAGGAAGCGGTGCGTTTCGTGCGCGCCTACACCCGGCCATGGAAGGAAAGCGGGCTCGATCACGGCTACGAGGACCCGCACATCATCGCGGAGATCGGCGCCGCGAAGATCGCGCTCGATGCCGCCGAAGCATTGATCGCGCGGTCCGCCCGCTTCGTCGAAGAAGCGCGCGCAGACCCGAGCCCGGACACGGTGGCCGCCGCCTCCATCGCCGTCGCCGAGGCCAAGATCGCCGCCAACGATGCCGCGCTCGACATCTCGAGCCGCCTGATCGAACTCGGCGGCGCCCATTCGACGCTCGCCGAGTACGGACTCGACCGCTACTGGCGCAACGCCCGCACCCACACCGTGCACGACCCCGTGCGCTGGAAGTATCGCGTCGTCGGCAATTACTGGCTGAACGACGTCAACCCGCCCCGTCACGGGGCGATCTGAGGCCGCTCTTTCCGCGCGCCGTGATTGGCCGGCGCGGGGGCAGTTCCGGCGCGACCACGGCGATGCGGGCGTTCGATGCGTTCGTGTCGGCGGTCGCGCTTCCCGGCGGGACGCGGCGCAACGCCCTCCGCCGACCACCCTCGAATGGAACGCATCGACATGACCACCGACTTCCGAAGCGATCTCGATCTTCCGGCGCCCGCTGCCGAAACGGACGTGCTCTGGTTCCTGCCGACCCACGGCGACGGCCGCTATCTCGGCAGCGACATCGGCGCGCGCCACGTCACGCTCGGTTATCTCAGCCAGGTCGCCCGCGCGGCCGACGAGCTCGGCTACTACGGCGTGCTCCTGCCGACCGGCCGGTCGTGCGAGGATTCCTGGGTGATCGCCTCGGCGATGGTGCCGCTGACCCAGCGCCTGCGCTTCCTCGTCGCCGTGCGGCCGGGCCTGACCGAGCCGGCATTCGCGGCGCGGATGGCCGCCACCCTCGACCGGCTTTCGAACGGCCGGCTGCTGATCAATGTCGTGGCCGGCGGCGATCCCCAGGAGCTCAAGGGCGACGGCTGCTTCTGGGACCATGACGAGCGCTACGAAGCGACCGGCGAATTCCTGACCATCTGGCGGCGCCTGCTGTCGGGAGAGGCCGACGTCACCTTCAAGGGCAAGCACCTCGCCATTGAGGGCGGCAAGCTGCTCTATCCGCCGGTGCAGTCGCCCTATCCGCCGCTCTATTTCGGCGGCTCCTCGGAGGCCGGCCACAAGGCCGCGGCCGAGCACATCGACGTCTATCTCACCTGGGGCGAGCCGCCGGAGGCCGTGGCACGCAAGATCGCCAACGCCAAGGCGATCGCGGCGGCCCACGGGCGTACCTTCTCGTTCGGCATCCGCCTGCACGTGATCGTGCGCGAGACCTCCGCCGAGGCCTGGAAGGCCGCGGACGACCTGATTGCGCATGTCGACGACAAAGCCATCGCCACCGCGCAGAAGGCCTTTTCGCGATTCGATTCCGTCGGCCAGCGCCGCATGGCGGAACTCCACGGCGGCCGGCGCGACAAGCTCGAAGTGAGCCCCAACCTCTGGGCCGGCGTCGGACTGGTGCGCGGCGGCGCCGGCACCGCGCTCGTCGGCAACCCGGACGAGGTGGCGGAGCGGATGAAGGAATATATGGTGCTCGGCATCGACCGCTTCATTCTCTCCGGCTACCCGCATCTCGAGTAATGCTATCGCTTCGCAGAGCTGGTGTTCCCGAAGCTGCCTCTGAAGCGCACGACAGGGAACGATCTCGGGCCCGCCCGCAATGCCGGCCCGTTCGGCGAGGTCATCGCCAACGTCGTCGCCCCCTCGCACCGCAAGGCGGTCTCGGCGGGCTGACGGCTTCCGAAAAGGGCTGGAGGCAGCAGGCCGGCGTCGTCGACGCCGGCCTGTGTGCTTTCACGGCCTGACTTCGAACCGGCGTGGACGGAGCCGCTTTCGATATCGACCAGCCAAGACACGGCAGACGTCGTCGACGGCGCGCGCACGGCGGGGCAACCCTGCGCTATCCTCCTGCGATGCCGCGCCGGCCGGGAACGGGTTCATCCCGCCGAACGAACACGGGAAAAGGCAGGAGATGGCACGCAGGCGACGGACCCGGGACGACGACGGTGACCTGGACCCGCGCACTCTGCATGAAAGCGGCGACGGTCCCGGCCGCCATTTCGCCCGGGAAGCCGTGCAGGCCTTTCTGGATCTGGACTATCCGCACTGCCCGCCGGCGATCCGCCGCTCGGTCGCCGACGCTGTGTCGCGGCGGACCTGGGCGCCTCACGCCAGGCTCGCGCAGGCGGCCGGGATCGTGCTGCGCAATTTCGCCCGTCACCAGTTCACCGACTACGACGACCTGCTCGAATATCACGGCCTCGCCAAGGACGAGGCCCGCCTCGTCGTCGAGGATGAGATGAGAGATGTCCTCGCAAGCTGGCGCAGAGGGCGGCCCGATTGACGGCCGTGCGACGCGTCCGAACCGTCAGCCGCCAGAGTCTGCCTTCCCAAGTGGCCGTTTCAGTCCCGGCCAGCCCACGGCACCAGACGCCGCTGCAGCAACCGTAGCGCGGCCTCGAGCGCGAAGGCGACGGCGGCGATGACGCAGATGCCCATCACCACCACGTCGGTCGCCAGGAACTGCGCCGCCGACTGGATCATGAAGCCGAGCCCGCGTGTGGCCGCCACCAGCTCGGCGGCGACGAGCGTCGACCAGCCGGCCCCGAGCGCGATGCGGATCCCGGTCAGGATTTCCACGAGCGCGCTCGGCAGCACCACGAACCGCAACACCTGCAGCGGCGTCGCGCCGAACGACCGGGCGGCATTGATCCGGCTTTGCGACACCGAGCGCACGCCCGTCGCCGTGGAGATCACGATCGGCGCCACCATGGCGATCGTGATGACCACGACCTTGGCCGGTTCTCCGATACCGAACCAGATCACGACCAGCGGCAGGTAGGCGAGCGGCGGGATCGGTCGCAGAAACTCGATGACGGGATCGAACAGGCCGCGGCCGACCGGGCTCAATCCCATGGCGAAGCCGACAGGAACGGAGATCGCAACCGCCAGAGCCAGAGCGCAGAACACGCGCCCCAGGCTCGCGGCGAGATGCTGCGCGAGCGTCGCATCGGCGAAGCCGCTGTCCGAGACGGCGATGAGCTTGTCGAACACCGACCACGGTGCCGGCAGAAAGAGCGGCGGTACGAGCTTCCACTCGGCCGCGACCCACCACAACGCCACGAGCACGGCAATGGTGAGGAGCGATATCGCCGAGGAGAGACCGAGGCGCGGCAAGCGTATCGGCCGGCGGCCACCATCGGCAACGATCCTGCCGGTCACGGCGATGCCGCCAGGAGGCGCGGCTTCCAGGGCGTCGCCGGAGAGGCGTTCGATATCGATGCTCATGATGTTTCCCGTGCGAACACCTGATCGAGAAGCCGTTCGCGGGCGGCAATGAAATCAGCTCCGGATTTGACGGCGCGGGGGCTCTCTCCGGCGAGGACGCGGCGACCGAAATCGAACCGGTTGTCCCGCACGATCCGGCCCGGTCCCCCGCCGATCCCGGGTTCCATGACGATGATGCGCGTCGCCAGGAACAGGGCCTCCTCGACGCCGTGGGTGATGAGGAAGGCGCCGGTACCGCTCGCCGACCATACCCGCAGCAGCAGTTCCTGCATGCGTTCGCGGGTCATGGCATCGAGCGCGCCGAGCGGCTCGTCCATCAGCAGGAACGCCGGCTCCGCGGCGAGGGCGCGGGCGAGCCCGACCCGCTGCCGCATGCCGCCCGACAGCGCCCAGATCGGCTTGTCGCCGGCACCGTCGAGCCCGACCTGCGCCAGCAGCCGGTCGGCCCGCCGCGCTCGCTCCGCCGCGCCGGTCCCACGCAGGCGCAGTGCGAACGCGACGTTCTCACGCGCGGAAAGCCACGGGAACAGGGCATCTTCCTGAAACACCACCGCCCGCCCCTTTCCGGGCCCGTCGACAGGAATGCCGTTCAGTAACACCCTGCCGCGTGTCGGAGACAGGAAACCAGCGGCGAGATTGAGCAGCGTGGTCTTGCCGCATCCGGAGCGACCGATGGCAACGACGAACTCTCCGGCGGAGAGGCTGAGCGAGATGCCCTCCAGCACGGGGCGCGTGCCCTGCCCGCCACCGTCGTAGTGAAACGCGACGTCGTCCAGAACGAGTTCCGATGCCTGCCCGGTCATGGTGGTTCCTCGGGATCGTGGCTGTGGCGGGGGGTGCCCAGACGTTCAGCTTCGCCGGGAGCGAGCGATTTCCGGCGCCGTCCTTCATTCACCGCGGACGGCACAATCCGCTCGGCGCGTGCCGGTTCAACCGGACGAACCCGCCTCGCGCTGGCGAAGCGGGTCCATCCTTCAGCCCCGGCCCGGGTTGCCGGCCCGCATCGACGGCTCAGTTCGAAGCCGCCGCGCGCTTGGCGAACTCCGCCGTCACGTAGGGCGCGTAGTCGCCGAGCACCGTGTCGATCTTGCCCTGGGCCTTCAGGAAGGCGGACGTCGCGGCGATCGCCTTGACCGTGCCGCCTTTGGCGCCGCCGCCGAGCAGCGCCGGCGAGGCCTGCTCCGCAAGCGTCGGGAACTCGTATCCCTTCAGCAGCGCGGGAACCTCGTCCTGCTTGGCGCCGGTCAGGCGGGCAATCTTCTCCGCCTCGCTCGACGTCGCGCTCCACGCCCCCGGGTTCTTGAGATAATCCGCATAAGCGGCGCCCGTGACCCGGGTGAACCCCTCGACGATCTCGGGATGCTTCTCGGCGAAATCCTTCCGCACGATCCAGGCGTCGAACGTCGGCGCGCCCCACTTGGCGACGTCGGCGGAGGTGACCAGAAGCTTGCCGGTCTCCTTGATCTTGCCGAGCGCCGGATCCCACACATAGGCGGCATCGATGTCGCCACGCGCCCACGCGGCCGCGATTTCAGGCGGCCGGAGATTGAGGATCTCGACGGACTTCGGATCGATCCCCCAGTGCTTCAGAGCCGCGAGCAGGCTGTAGTGCGTCGTGGAGACGAACGGCACGCCGACCTTCTTCCCGACGAGGTCCGTCGGCTTGGAGATGCCGGCGCCGTCGCGCACCACCAGCGCCTCGGATTCGCCGATCAGGCCGACGACGAAGAACGTCTCGATCGGCAGCTCGCGGCTCGCGGCGGCGGCAAGCGGGCTGGACCCGACATAGCCGATGTCGACCGCGCCGGAGGCGATGGCCGCCACGACGTCGGCACCGGAATCGAACTTGCGCCAGTCGAACTTCGCGCCGGTCGCCTTCTCGTAGGTCCCGTCCGCCTGGGGGACCTTGGATGGCTCGACGACGGTCTGGTAGGCGACCGTCACCGTGTCGTCCGCCGCCTTTGCCGTGGCACCAGCCGCAATCGTCAATCCAACCGCCGCAGCGGCCGCGAGAATTGTATGTCGCAGGGAGCGTGTCATGTCCGCCTCGAGAAAATAGAAGACCGTTCATGCAAAGCGCATGCAATCGGCCGGGTCTGTCATGTGTTCGCGAAGGATACGAAGCGAAACGGCGTCAACAGAGCTTTCTGCGCATAGCTTCCCCCACTCCTGCCATCCATCGGGATGTTGGATTCAAGCTATAGTCGCAGTTGTGTATGAGCGAACAATATTATTCTAGCCGGCCTGCCTGAAGGGAACATTCGTTCCGGCAGTCCACCCCGGCTGCGCACGAAGCCGGCGACGGCGCCGGAATGCCCGGCGGAACGCGCCATGCCGGCCGACGCGTTCGCGTGCCCGGCCTGCCGATGTCGGCGACGCGGATTTCTGCGGAGGAGTGCCGAGGCTGAGCGTTGGCCTGACTGGTCCAGGGCAACCGGCCTTGGACCTTTCTAGAGCATAGCCTTGTCGATCCGATGCTTCCGTCGGATCGGAAAGCGCTCCGGCGCCCCTCACGCGGAGGCGGTGTCGACGCTCTCCAGCCAGCCCGGCCGGAGTTCCGGTACCGAGCGGATGAGTTGGTCCACATAGGGATGGCGGTCTGAATGGAAGAGGTTGCGCGTCGGGGCGACCGAGACCAGCCGGCCGTGCTTCATCACCGCCACGCGGTCGGCCAGCGCGGCGACGGTCGCGAGATCGTGCGAGATGAAGACATAGGCCGTGCCGAGGCGGTCGCGCAGCGAGGCCATCAACTCGACGATACGAGCGGCGACGATGGTATCGAGCGCCGAGAGGAACTCGTCGCACAGAATGACGTCGGGCTCGGCTGCGAAGGCACGCGCAATGGCGACGCGCTGGCGCTGTCCGCCCGACATCTCGCGCGGCGTCTTGCGCGCCATCGAGGCGGGAAGGTCGACCAGTTCGAGCAGTTCCGCCAGTCGCCGCCGCTTCGCGGCGCCCGACATGCCGAAATAGAAGGAGAGCGGCCGGCCGATCGCCTCTTCCACCGTGGTGCGGGGATTGAGCGCCTGCTCCGGCGACTGGAACACGATCTGGATGCGCCGCAGGCAGTCGCGGTCGCGCCCGCCGACGCTCCGGCTGATCACCCGGCCATTATGGAGCACGTCACCGCCGGACGGCGGATGCAGCCCGGCAATGACGCGCGCCAGAGTGCTCTTGCCGCTGCCGGACTCGCCGACCACCGCCAGCACCTCGCCCGGATACACGTCGAGCGAGACGTCGTGCAGCACGTCGGCCTCCTGCGACGTTCGCCGGAAGAGACCGCGCCGGTGATAGGTCGCCCGCACCTGACGGACGGACACGCAGGGTTCCACCGCACGGGCCTCCAGGGCCGCTACGGCCTCGGAGGGCTCGGGCAGCTTGCGCACCGCGCCGAGCAACGTGCGGGTGTAGGGATCGCTCGGACGGTGAAGCACGTCGAAAGTCGGTCCTTCCTCCACCGCTCGACCGTTGCGCAGGACGACGATGCGCGTGGCGATCTGCGAGACGACGGCGAGGTCGTGGCTGACATAGAGCGCGCTGGCGCCGAAATCGGCGATGGCGTTCTTGATCGAATGCAGCACCTGGACCTGCGTGGTCACGTCGAGCGCGGTCGTCGGCTCATCGAGCACGAGAAGTTCCGGCCCGCAGGCCATCGCCATGGCCATCATGACGCGCTGCTGCTGTCCGCCGCTGGTCTGCTGGGGATAGCGCTCCGCGAGCCTCTTCGGGTCGGGTAGGTTGAGGCGGCCGAGCAGGTCGAGGCAACGCTCGGCCGCTTCTTCCTTCGATGCTGTGCCGTGCCGGTACATCCCCTCGCGGATCTGCGTGCCGATCGCCATGGCGGGATTGAGCGCCGCCGCCGCGCTTTGCGCGACATAGGCCACCTTCGCGCCGCGGAACCGTCGCAGTTCCTCCGCGCCCATCGCGCGGACATCGCGGCCGCGAAACAGGATTTCGCCGTTGGTGATGCGCATCCCCGGTCGGGTGTAGCCCAGAGCGCAAAGCCCGATGGTGGTCTTGCCGCCACCCGACTCGCCGATGAGGGCGACGACCTCGCCCGTCTCGACGGTAAGGTTGAAATCGTGGATGACGGTGTGCCATCCGGTCTCGGGCTGGAAGGCCTCGACCGTCAGATGGCGGAACTGAAGCAGCGGCGGTTCCTTCTCGGGCGCGTCCATCTCAGGTCTCCCGTGCCGGATCGGTACCGAGGTCGTCGATCACCAGGTTCATGGCCACGGCGAAAAGGCCGATGGCGGCAGCCGGGGCCAGCACGGGCAGCATCAGCCCGACCTGCATCGCCGCCATGTTCTCGCGGACCAGCCCGCCCCAGTCGGCATCCGGCGGCTGAACGCCGAGGCCGAGGAAGCTGAGGCCGCTGATGAACAGCGTCGAATAGGTGACGCGCAGCCCGTACTCGGCCGCCAGCGGCCGGACGGCATTGGGCAGAATCTCGCGGAACAGGATGAAGCCGAGCCGTTCGCCACGCGCTCGCGCCACCTCGACGAACTGCAGGCAGGTGATGTTGAGCGCAACCGCCCGGGCCACGCGCACCACGCGCGGCATCTGGATGAACGCGATGGCGCCGATCAGGGTGACCAGGTCGGGCGACAGGGCGGACACGAGGAGAAGACCGAGCATCAGCGGCGGGAAGGACAGCAGGATGTTGACCAGCCAGTCCGTCAGGTCGTCGAACCACCCGCCGATCTCCGCCGCCGCAAATCCCCAAACCGCCCCGACGAAAAAGCCGATCGAGGTCGCGCCGAACGCCACCAGAAAGGTGATGCGAGCGCCGTAGACGAGACGGCTGAACAGGTCGCGTCCGAGCACGTCGGTTCCCAGCAGCAGGTTGCCGGTCGGCGGCGCAAAGGCGCTGCCGATCAGTTCGGACGGCGGATGGCCGACGATGAGGGGAGCGAACAGCCCGGCCAGCAGCATGCCGACCACGACCACGGTGCCCAGCGTCGCCAGCGGCGACAGGCCGAACCTGAAAAGGGGCCGTTTGGGCGGCACAGTGTGCAGTACCTCCGTCATTGCCGGGACCTTCCACGTGCGCCGAACAGAGCTGCGCTGAGATCCGCGATGAGATTGAAGAAGATGAACATGGCGCAGATGATCATCGCCGTGGCCTGGATGAGCGGCAGGTCGCGATACGAGATCGAATCCACCATCAGCCGTCCCAGGCCGGGATAGGCGAACACGACCTCCACCAGCGCGACGCCGCTGACGAGATAGCCGAGATTGAGCGCAATGACGCTGGCGATGGGGCCGATGGCATTGGGCAGCGCATGGCGGAAGATGATCTGCCACCGGGGCACGCCCTTCAGCAGCGCCATCTCGATATAGGGCATGGCGAGGACGTCGAGCAGCGCGGCGCGGGTCATGCGGATGGTATGGGCCATGATCGTGCAAAGCAGCGTCAGCATGGGCAGGAAAAGCTGCCAGAGCAGCGCGCTCGGCTGTCCCCAGTTCGGGCGGACCACGACCGAGGGAAACCAGCGCAGCTGCACCGCGAAAATCATGACAAGCACGAGCCCGACGACGAACTCCGGAATGGAAACAAGAAACACGCTGACCATGTTGAAGAGGCGGTCGAACACACCGTTGGGAAAGGCCGCGCACCAGATGCCGATCAGCAGGGATAGCGGCACCGCGACGAGCGCCGCATAGCCGGCCAGCATCACCGTGTTCCAGAAGCGGGGCTTGACGGTCTGCATCACGTCGGCACGCGACGCGAGCGAGCGCCCGAGATCACCGGTGACGAAGCCGCCGAGCCAGTCGAGATAGCGCTCAACCGGCGGACGCTCGAGCCCGAGCTGCTGGCGAAGATTGGCGACCAGTTCCGGGGTGGCGCTCTGGCCGAGAATGGCCTGCGCGACGTCTCCGGGAAGGATCTCGGTCGCGGCGAACACCACGACGGACGTGGCCCAGAGGGCGAGCACGGCGAAGAGCAGCCGGCGAACGACGATGCCGATCATCAAGGTGTCCTCTCAGCCGGGGACGACGGATTCCCGCCCGTCCCCGGCATGCGGGAGTTGGTTCAGCTGTCGAGCCACACCTCGGCCCACTGGCCGGCGCCGCAGAACAGCAGCGGGTGGGCGTGCAAGTTCTGCACCCGCGTCGAGACGCCGTCGATCCACGGCACGAAGATCGGGATGATCGACGAGCCCTCCAGCGCGATGATCTCCTGCGCATCGTAGAGCATCTTGCGACGCTTTTCGGCGTCGAGTTCGCGCTTGGCGGAGGCGACGAGATCGTCGACGCGCGGATCAGACCAGAAGCCTTCGTTGTAGGCCGCACCCTTGATCCAGCCGGCCTCGATCCAGGCGAGCGCGGTGGGGCGCACGGTCCAGGAGGACGCCGACCACGGAGCCTTCATGTAGACCGCCGTCCAGTAGCCGTCCGTCGGGTGGCGCGTCACCTTCACATTGGCACCGGCCGCCTTCATCAGCTCGCCGAGCACCACACCGGCATTGGCCCCGCCATAATTGGCGTCCGAGGTGTTCAGATCGAATTCCGTTGTCGACGCGCCGGCCTTGGCCAGCAACGACTTGACCCTGTCGGGGTCGTAGGCGGGGATCGGCAGGTCCTTGTTGTAGTCGGGGTCGCTCGGCGGCACAGGATGGTCGGAGCCGATGACGCCGACGCCGTCGAAAGCGATATCCAGGAATTTCTGCCGGTCGAAGGCGTGCTTCAGCGCGGTGCGGATGTTGACGTCGGTATAGGGAGCGGTGTCCGCGCGCATGGAGAAGGTCGCGGCCGGCCCGCCTTTGGCGATGAGCGGCATGGCGACGCCGCTGGCCTCCACGCGCTTCACCGCCTTGGAATTCACCGCCTGGATGACGTCGACCTCGCCCGACAGCAGGGAGTTCAGGCGCGCGGCCTCGTCGCCGATGCCGATGCTCTCGATCTCGTCGATATAAGGCAGGCCGGGGCGCCAATAGTCCGGATTGCGCTGGTAGACCGCCACGATGCCCGGCTGGAACTCGGCGAGTTTCCACGGTCCCGTGCCGATGGCGTCCTTCGGGAACTCCTTGGCGCCCTCGGGCACGATGCCCATCCACCGCAGCGCGGTGCGGATGGGGAACTCGGAGTTCGGACCGGCCAGCGTGAAGACGACGGTATCGCCGTCGGCCTTCACCTCGGTCACGTCGGTGATGTAGGAGCGGCCGAGTGAGGCGGTTTCCTTGTCGAGGATCCGCTTGAACGTATAGACGACATCGGCGGGTGTGAGCTTCTTGCCGTTGTGGAAGGTCACCCCTTCACGCAGCTTGAACGTCCACACCGAGGCTTCGGGGTTGGCGGACCACTCGGTGGCGAGCTGCGGCACGTGGGCGCCGGTGGCGTCGATCTCGGTCAGCTTCTCGAATGCGAAATAGCTTCGCAGCCCGTCGGTGAAGGTGTCGAGCCGGGCGGGGTCGAGCTGGTCGGCGGGCGAGGGATCGTTGGTCGCCACCCGAATCCTGCCACCGGTCTTGGGTTCGCCGCCGCTCTTGGGCTCGGCGGCCCTGGCGGAGCCGACGGGGAGGATGAGGCCGGAAACGCCGGCGCCGCCGAGGAAGGCAGCGGCTGCGCCCGCGGCGCCGATGCGCGTCGCCCCCTGAAGGAAGCCGCGGCGGTCGAGCGTGCCCCGCTTCAGCCCCTCGATGAGTTCGCTGAAGCTGCCTGTCGGTCGGTTGTCCTGGTGCGACATGATGGTTCCCACGTCTTGGAATTCTGAAAGGATTTATGTTTCTTGGGTCGGGACGCACGCGTTGTTCGGGCGTGTGCTACGCCGGTTCGACCGTCACCTTGGTCCAGTGGCCGGCACCTGCGAAAACGATGGGATTGGGTTCGAGGTTCTTCACTGTTCCGGCGTAGCCGTCGATCCAGGGCACGAAGGCACCGACAATCGTCCCACCGTTCGCGGCGATGATCTTCTGGACCTCGACCAGAGCCGCCTTGCGGCTCGCAACGTCCAGGTCGGCCTTTGCCTGCGCGACGAGCCTGTCGACCTCCGGATCCGTCCAGAACGCCTCGTTCTGCGGAGCGCCGGTGATATAGCCGGCCTCGATGCGGGTGATGGCGGAGGGGCGCACCGTCCAGGAGGACGCGCACCACGGCACCTGCATCCACACGGCCGTCCAGTAGCTGTCGGAGGGGTGGCGGATGACCTTCACCTTTACGCCGTTGCGCGCCATGAGCTGCGACAGGACGACGGCGGCGTTGGCTCCGCCGTAGTTGGCATCCGACGTGTGCAGCTCGAAAACGGTGTCCGCATGGCCGGCCTTGGTCAGCAGCCGCTTGACCTCCTCCGGATCGGGCTTCGGAAGCGGAATATCGGTGGCGAAGAAGGGGTCGCCGGGCGGGATGGGATGGTCATAGCCCGGTGCGGCGGCGCCGTCGAAGGCAAGCTTGATGAACTCCTCGCGATCGAAGGCGAGCTTGAGGGCACGCCGCACGTCGATATTGTCGAAGGGCGCGCGGTCCGCCCGCATCGGGAAGGTCGCCGTCGCCCCGCCCTCGGCGATGAGCGCGCCGGCATGGCCGCTGGCGCGCACCTGCGGAACCGCCTTTGCGTTGAGCGCCTGGATGATATCCGCCTCGCCGGCGAGCAGGGCGCTGAGGCGGGCGGTCTCGTCACCGATGCCGAAGCTATCGATCTCCTCGACCAGAGGAAGCCCGGCGATGCGGTACTTGTCGTTGCGGAGATAGAGCGCGGAGATGCCCGGCTCGAGGCGTGACAGCTTCCAGGGACCCGAGCCATTGATCTCTTTGGTGAAGTCGGTCGTGCCCTCCGGCACGATGGCCATGTAGCGGATCGATGTGAGGACGGGAAACTCCGCATTCGCCTCGGAAAGCTCGAACCGCACCTTGTCGGCGCCGTCGGCTTCGATCTTCGTCACCGCCCCGAGGAACACGCCCCCCGGCGACGCCGTCTTCTTGTCGGCCACGCGCTGGAAACTGTAGATCACGTCCGCAGGCGTGAGCGGACGCCCGTCATGGAACGTGACGCCGGGCTCGAGTTCGAAAGTCCACACCTTCGCGCTCGGGTCCGCCGACCAGGCCTTGGCGATCTGAGGCACGATGCGTCCGTCGGAACCGATGTCCGTCAGCTTCTCGAAGGCGAGGTACGAACGGATGCAGTCGGTGAAGCTCACCTGCGTCGCCGGGTCGAGATTGTCGCCGGGCGAGACGTCGGCCGTGGCGAGGCGGATGCGTCCGCCGCTCGACTGCGCCAGCGCCGTGCCGTCAAGGACGCCAACCGGCCCCACGAGACCCGCCATGAGCGCCGAGGCGGCGCCGAATTTCAACAGGTTGCGTCGATCGATCG
>JAEZMP010000049.1 GCA_023442215.1 Pseudomonadota bacterium | reverse complement strand
CAGCAGGCATAGGCATGATCCCGTCGGCCGAGCCGGCCGTTCCGGGGCGACCATGCCGCCGGATGCGATCAGAGCCGGTGGCCGCGCTTGTCCATCTCGATGCGGACCTGCGTCACCATCTCGGTGGCGATCTTGTCCTGCCACTGCTTCGCGGCGCCGATCGAAAGCGCGACCAGCTCCGGCGACAGGCTCGCCAGCTTCTTGCCGACCGGCGACTGGTAGAAGTCGATGATCTGCTGCAGTTCTTCCTGGGTGAAGCGGCGGGCCCAGACCTCTTCCAGCACGCGGTCGAGTTCGCGGCGCTGCGGGGCGAGGCTCAGCGCGACCTTGTCCGTCACCTCGTCGATGTCGCTGGCGAGCAGCGGATTGGACCGCACGAACAGCGCCTTGGTCTGTTCCGCCACACCCGGGAGGATGTCGTCGAAGCCGGCCACGGACTTGGAGGCGTCGATGGCCTTCTGCGCCAGGGCGAGCTGCTCGGGCGTGAACTGGGGCTGCTGATCCGCGGGCGCCGTGGCGGGCGGGTTGGTCTGGGCAAACGCACCGGCCGGAGCGAGCGCACCCGCGGCGAGGGCGATGACATAAGCGGCCGCGAACATCGGGCGCCGGCTGGAAAGGGCAGTCATTCTGACGGTCTCCTTGAAAGATCAGGCCACACCCGGCGGCTTTCAGCCGCGAGCGCGAGACGTTCGGACAATCTGGACGCCGGTGCTGCCGGCCACATACGCGATATCCGCCATGCCCAGGAACAGCCCGTGCTCCACCACGCCGGGAACGGCGGCAAGGGCGGGGCCAAGATCGCCTGGACGAGGAATCCGGCCGAAATGGGCATCGACGATGAAATGGCCGCCGTCGGTGACATAATGTCCACCACCCGCCGCCGCCCTCATCTCGAGGGTTCCGGACAGACCGAGCGCACCGGCCACCTCGCGGATCTGGCGCAGTGTGACGGTGAGGCCGAACGGCACCACCTCGATCGGCAGCGGAAAGCGCCCGAGGCAGTCGACCATCTTTGTGGCGTCGGCGATCACCACGAACCGTTTGGTGGCGGTCGCCGTGATCTTCTCGCGCAGCAGCGCGCCGCCGCCCCCCTTCACGAGCGCAAGATCCGGGCCGATCTCGTCGGCGCCGTCGATGGCGATGTCGAGTTCCGGGGTTTCGTCGAGGGTGCTCAGCGGGATCGACAGCGAGCGGGCGAGTTCCGCGGTGCGCTCCGAGGTCGGAACGCCGACGACATCGAGGCCGCCGGCCACCATCTCTCCCAGCGCGCGCACCAGCTCGATCGCGGTCGAGCCGGTCCCGAGCCCGAGCCTCATGCCGGAGCGCACTTCCTTGAGCGCCTCGAGGGCTGCAAGGCGCTTCAGCGCGGCGGGGTCGGAAATCGTGCCGTTGCTCGGGGTGTCGGTCGCGCTCACAGAATCCGGTCCCGCGTGGTCAGGGGGTGTCGTCGTCGCCCGCGGCCCGGGAACGCCGGTACCGCCGCACAATCCGAAGCCGCTTCCGTGCTTCAGCCGGGCGTGCTTACCACGGCGGCGACGGCGGGGCCAAGAGATCGCAGCCCGAGAGATCGCGCTGCGACGGCAAATAACCGCCTTGCACGTCCCGATGGCATGAGCTCGCCGCGACCATAGTCCAACGCCGGGATTCGGGCCACGCCCCGCTGCAACCAGCGGGTTCAACGTGCCGTGTCAGCGCCGGCAGCCGGAGAGGCCGCCGCCGTCGTCTCCCCTCCCCGTCCCTCCGGCGGATGCCGCTTCACAGAATGTGGCCGAATGGTCTAGTACGGCCCGGCTTCCACGCCCGCGCCGCGCGCGGCCAAGCGCTTATTCCAGGACAAGGACCGGAGCATTGCGACCCACCATCGTCTTCGACCTCGACGGCACGCTCGTGGACTCCGCCCCCGACCTCGCGGCGACGCTGAACCACATCCTCGCCAGCGAAGGCCTGCCGGCGGCCAGCGAGGCCGAGGTGCACCGCATGGTCGGCCGCGGCGCGCGCACGCTGATCACCCGCGCATTCGCCGCCAACGGCCGCACGCTCGCCCCCGAACGGCTTGAAGAGCTGTTCGATGCCTTCCTGATCCATTACGAGGCCAACATCGACGGCGCCACCCGCCCGTTCGACGGCGTGACCGCCGCGCTCGACCGGTTCGAGGCGGAGGGCTGGACGCTGGCGGTCTGCACCAACAAGACCGAACGGCTGGCGCGCCTCCTGCTCGCCAAGCTCGGCATGGCCGAGCGCTTCGCCACCATCGTCGGTCAGGAGACCTTCGGCATCACCAAGCCGGACCCGCGCCACATCCTCATGACCATCGAGGCGGTCGGCGGCGACCCGGCCCGCGCGGTGATGGTGGGCGATTCCGTCAACGATATCGACGCCGCAAAGGCCGCGGGCGTCCCGGTCGTCGCGGTCACGTTCGGCTATACCGACCGGCCCGTCACCGAACTCGGTCCCGACATGATCATCGACCATTTCGACCGGCTGTGGGACGCGGTGACATTACTTCTCAAAAAACCTATTATATAATTGCGATGTAAATTTTCAACCTCAGTAAAATGGCATCAATATGGATGAAGCTAACCATTCAAAGAATAGCAATGTTGTCGTGTCCTCGAGGACTTATAATAAATGTTCTGCCAAACTAGTGGCAATTTGCAAAAATGTTGGGATTTCTTTACAATCAAATAGTCCGCACCCCTTAGCTAAGTACGAGGGACTACTTAATGCATTACGGGAATTCTTAGAGAAATCAGGCGGAAAAAATGTTGATTTTGTTAAATTAAGAGGAGAATTTTCATCGATATCTGACAATCATTTTCAAGAATACTCAGGGCGTGCAATTTCTAATATTGAGGAACTGGGAGACGAGCTTCGGAAATTACCGGAGATAACATCACGGAATGCCAAGAAAGATATTGATGACATATCACCCAATGATTTTAAGGACGCGCTCCTTGAGGTCCTTCTAGATGACAAACTGCAGAACAATATAGTCGAAGAAAGATATTTGTTTCGGAAAGTACTTGATAGAATTCAAAAAGAAAATGGATTCAATCAAAGAATAAATGTTACAATAGGAAATTTCAATAGAATGCACATGTACACACTAGAGCTCTCGCAAAATTATGGATGGTTTCGACCATTCGGTCGCGGAAACAAGATTAATACGGCTAGAATAAAAATTGACTGAAATGGGACTGTAGCTTTAGCTTTCTGGCACCACGTAGTCGACGATGCCGCGGGCGTCGAAGCGGCCGTCGAGCTTGCCGTAGGTGGCGCGCCACGGCCCGACGATGCGGGTTTCCATGAACGCATCGGACAGAACCCGCGGCGCGCAGCGGCGGAGTGCCGAAGCGGCGGCGGCGAGCGCGAGCTGTTCCGTCAGCACCCGCGCCGCGCCGAGATCGCCGACCGCCATCGCGGCGGTCGAGCGGATATCGACCACGGAACTCGGCCCTTCTGTCTCCATGTCGCGGCCGATTTCCTCCAGCACGGCATCGAGCGCCGCCGGATCGCGGCGCAGCGTCCGCAGGACGTCGAGGCACATCGCGTTGCCGGGACCGTCCGAAATGGTCAGGGCCGGGGCGTCCCGATAGAGCCGCGGCAGAACGCTTTCCTCGACATAGCCGTTGCCGCCGATGCACTCCATGGCCTCGGCGATCAGGCCGGGCGCGATCTTGCTCACCCAGTACTTCGCGACGGGCGTCATCAACTGCACATAGGCGGCCTCCGCCGCGTCGGTGGTCGCGGCGTCGAAGGCGAGCGCGAGGCGCATCACCAGGGCCGACGCCGCGGCCGAATCGAGGGCGAGATCGGCGAGCACCCGCGTCATGATCGGCTGGTCGATCAGCGTCGCCCCGAACGCGACGCGATGGCGGGCGTGGTGCACCGCTTCCGTCAGTGCGGCGCGCATCAGGCCCGCGGAGGCGACGGCGCTATCGAACCGCGTCAGCGTCACCATCTGCAGGACGGCGCCGAGGCCATGGCCCGGCTCGCCCAGCGCGAAGCCATAGGCACCGGCGAGTTCCGCCTCCGCCGTGGCGTTTGAGCGCGTGCCGAGCTTGTCCTTGAGGCGCTGGAACCGCACGGCATTCGGGCCGCCGTCGTCGAGCACCCGGGGCACGAGGAAGCAGCCGAGCCGCCCTTCCGCCTGCGCCAGCACCACGAAGGCGTCGGACATCGGCGCGGACAGGAACCACTTGTGGCCGGTGAGTTGCCACAGCCCCTCTCCGGCGGGCTCGGCGATGGTGGTGGTGGTGCGCGCGTCGGTTCCGCCCTGCTTCTCCGTCAGGCCGATGCCGATGGTGAGCCCGAGCTTCTGCGCCGCCGGAAGGCTGCGATGATCGTAACGGCGCGACAGGATGCCGGGCAGCCAGGCATCCACGACGCCGGAATCGGCCGCGAGCGCGACCACGGCGGCGCTCGTCGCCGTCAGCGCGCCGAGATGCCCGGCTTCGCCCTGGGCGGCGAGATAGTAGCCCGCCGCGCGCACCGCATTGCGCCGCCCGGCGAGTGCGGGATCGCTCTCCCACAGCGCGGCATGCAGCCCCGCATCGACGCTATGGCGCATCAGCGCGTGATAGGCGGGATGGAACTCGACGCTATCGAGGCGGTAGCCGAAGCGGTCGTGGGTGCGCAGCACCGGCGGCGCTGTGTTGGCGAGGCGCGCGATCTCCTGCGCTTCCGCAGATCCCCAGTAGGCGCCGGCCCGCTGCAGCATCTCCTCGATATCGGGATCGAGCGCCGCCTCGAGGGCGCCCAGCACCACGGGATCGGTGTCGAACAGGTTGCGGCCGACGACGGGCGGCGTCTGGTTGAAAACCTCGTGGGTTTCGAAGCCCCGCATCGCATCGGGCGCCGAATCGGACAGCGGGGGATCGAGTTCGAAGGGTCCGGCCGGCATCGACGCAAAGGGTCCCGATCTGAGGAACAGGTTCGGCGGCAGAGAGATCGCCCGGTTCAGCCGCGGCGCGGGCTTGAAGACAAGCCCGACGACCAGGCCGGATGACCAAGCCAGACGACATGGAGGCGCGGATCCGCCCCTGTGCCAACCGGAATCGTCTCTACCGGGCGCGTGAACCTTCGACGATCCCCATGATTCGACAAAGACCCTAATATCAAGTGTGCGAGGCGGCTTGCCGCGCGGGGCGGAAGGGACTAGAGCGTCGTTCTCGATGAACGATCTGTCGGACCGCGCCCCGCCCCTGTTTCCCCATCGCCACCTGCTCGGCATCGAGGGCCTTCAGCCCTACGAAATCGAGACGCTGCTGGATTTGGCGGATCAGGCTGTCGCCCTCAGCCGTCAGGTCGAGAAGAAGCGCAGCATTCTGCGCGGCCGCACCCAGATCAACCTGTTCTTCGAAGCCTCGACGCGCACCCAGTCGTCGTTCGAGCTTGCCGGCAAGCGCCTCGGCGCGGACGTGATGAACATGTCCGTCGCCTCGTCCTCGGTGAAGAAGGGCGAGACGCTGATCGACACCGCGCAGACGCTGAACGCCATGCGGCCGGATATCCTGGTGGTGCGCCACCATGCGGCCGGCGCCGTGGCGCTGCTCGCGCGCAAGGTCGGCTGCTCGGTGATCAATGCCGGCGACGGCGCGCACGAACACCCGACCCAGGCCCTGCTCGACGCGCTGACGATCCGCCGCAACAAGGGGCGGGTCTCCGGGCTGACGGTCGCGATCTGCGGCGACATTCTGCATTCCCGCGTCGCGCGCTCCAACATGCTGCTGCTGTCGGCGCTCGGCGCGCGGGTTCGCGTGGTGGCGCCCTCGACACTGCTGCCCTCCGGCATCCGCGACATGGGTGCCGAAGTCCACACCAGCATGAAGACCGGCCTGAAAGATGCGGACATCGTGATGATGCTGCGGCTTCAGCGCGAGCGGATGGACGGCTCGTTCGTGCCTTCGGTGCGCGAATATTTCCATTATTGGGGCCTCGACGAGGAAAAGCTCGCTTATGCGGCGCCCGATGCCCTGGTGATGCACCCCGGCCCGATGAACCGCGGCGTCGAAATCGCGCCTTCGGTCGCCGACGGGCCGCGCAGCCTGATCGGCGAGCAGGTCGAAATGGGCGTCGCCGTTCGCATGGCGGTGCTCGAGGCGCTGTCCGCCCACCTCCCGCAGCACTGAGGAACCCGGCCTTGCCCGCGCCCTGGCATTCCCCCACCGCCGCCCGGGACGGGTGGACGAGATCGAACCGTTCCACGGCTGCCCGCCCGCTGGTGATCGCCGGCTCGCGGATCGTCGATCCGGCTGCCGGGCTCGACGCCGTGGGCGCGATCCACGTGGTGGACGGCCGCATCGCCGCCATCGGCCCGCAGGCTGCCTCGCTACCGGTGCCAGACGGTGCCGAAATCGTCGACGGCAGCGGCCTCGTCGCGGCTCCCGGCCTGGTCGACATGCTCGTCTATGTTGGCGAGCCCGGCCACGAGCACCGCGAGACGCTGGCGACCGCGAGCCAGGCGGCGGCGGCCGGCGGTGTGACGACGATCGTCACCATGCCCGACACCGATCCGGTGATCGACGATCCGGCGCTGGTCGACTTCGTGCTGCGCCGCGCGCGGGACACGGCGATCGTCAACGTCCACCCGATGGCCGCGCTCACCAAGGGCCTCGAAGGCCGCGAGACGACGGAAATCGGCCTGCTCGGCGAAGCCGGCGCGGTGGCCTTCACCAACGGTCGCAGGCCGATCGTCAGCTCGCGCGTGATGCGCCGGGCGTTGACCTACGGCCGAGATTTCGGCGCGCTGATCGTGAACCGCCCGGAAGACCCGGAGCTCGTCGGCAGCGGCGTGATGAACGAGGGCGAGACCGCAAGCCGGCTCGGGCTTTCCGGCATCCCGCGGGAAGCCGAGGTGATCGCGCTCGAACGCGACCTGCGCCTCGTCGCCCTGACGGGCGGGCGCTACCACGCGGCTCTGGTC
>JAEZMP010000690.1 GCA_023442215.1 Pseudomonadota bacterium | reverse complement strand
AGCCATGCAGCACGCGAAGGGTGGGCCGGCGGAAATGCCGAATTGCTCCCGTGCGATATCGCCGCTAAGAGTCCTAGGGCATAAGTCACCGCGGTTCTGCCGGCGGGGGCGTGGTTGCGGCGCCCCGGTGGCGTCCCGGCCTGCTCCGTCCGGCGTCGAAGGCGACAACTGAAGGGAGCGAGACATGGCGCACGGGAACACGGCGCACGGGCATTTGTCCCATGCATCGGGCGGGCAGCCCGCCGGCGAGCACATGACGGCGATGGACTACGCGTCGCACGAAGCGACCTATTCGAATTTTCTCGGGATGGTGAAGTGGTCGGTGATCGGCCTCGTCATTCTTCTCGCCTTCATGGGGTACTTCCTGACCTGACGCGGGCCGGCTCCCCCCGTCGGCCGCGCGCCCGCGCTGCCGGATGCGGGATCGCGGGGCGGCACGATTTCAGACGGGGCTTGTTTTCGATCTTCTGGCGGGCCGCCTTGCGGCCTGCCGGCGGACCCCTGCCTTTTTGCGCGGGCGATATGGGCCGGGCTGGGCCATTTTCCCGTGTGACGAACCCGGAGCGGCCCGCATTCCCGGATGCGGGCGGGGGCTGCTCCGGCCTTTTGAACTCGATCAGCTTTTCTGGCCCCGGCCGGCGCTCGGGGGCAGGTTGATCCAGCGGAGCTTTCCATGAAGATCGCCGTTCCCAAAGAAACGGTCGACGCGGAACCGCGCGTCGCCGCGACCCCCGACACGGTCAAGCGCTTCATCGCGCTCGGCGCCACGGTGAGCGTCGAAACGGGCGCGGGGAAAGCCTCGCGCATTCCGGACGGCGAATATGAAGCCGTCGGCGCCACCATCGTTCCCGATGCCGCCACGGCCTTTGCCGATGCCGATATCGTGCTCAAGGTGCGCCGTCCGACCTCCGCGGAAATCGGGCTCATCAAGTCCGGCGCGCTCGTCGTCGCCACGCTCGATCCCTACGGCAATGCCGAGGCGCTGGCCGAACTCGCCGGCGCCGGCATCACCTCGGTTGCGATGGAACTGATGCCGCGCATCACCCGCGCGCAGGTCATGGACGTGCTGTCGTCCCAGGCGAACCTCGCCGGCTATCAGGCCGTGATCGACGCCGCCGCCGAGTACGACCGCGCGCTGCCGATGATGATGACGGCCGCCGGCACGGTTCCGGCCGCGCGCGTGTTCGTGATGGGCGCCGGTGTCGCCGGCCTTCAGGCGATCGCCACGGCCCGCCGCCTCGGCGCCGTCGTCACCGCGACCGACGTTCGCCCCGCGTCGAAGGAGCAGGTCGCCTCGCTCGGCGCCAAGTTCGTCGCCGTCGAGGACGAGGAATTCAAGCAGGCCGAGACCGCCGCCGGCTACGCCAAGCCGATGTCGGCGGAATACCAGGCCAAACAGGCGGCCCTCGTCGCCGAGCACATCAAGAAGCAGGACATCGTCATCACCACGGCGCTGATCCCCGGGCGCGCCGCGCCGCGGCTGATCACGGCGGAGATGCTGGGCTCGATGAAGCCGGGCTCGGTGGTGGTCGATCTCGCGGTCGAGCGCGGCGGCAACGTCGAGGGCTCGGTGGCAGGCGAGGTGGTGACCGTCGGCGACGTGAAGATCGTCGGCCACCGGAACGTTTCCGGCCGCATCGCGGCCTCCGCGTCCCAGCTCTACGCCAAGAACCTCTACGCCTTCGTCGAGACCTTGATCGACAAGGCCGCGAAGAATCTCGCCATCAACTGGGACGACGAACTCGTCAAGGCGACCGTGATCACCCGCGGCGGCGCGGTGGTGCATCCGGCCTTCGCCGCGGCCTGATCGGGGGAGAAGCTACCATGGACACCGTTGCGCAGAGCGACGCTCTTCAACAGGCCCGCGCGGCCGCCGACCTCGCCCGCATCGCGGCGGAGGAGGCCCGTGCCGCGGCGGATGCCGCCCAGGCCTATGCCGACCAGATCGCCCACGGCGCGTCCGGCGCCGGCGACGCCATCGCCCACGGCCTCAGCGCCGTGACCGGCGGCGCCATCGATCCGTTCGTGTTCCGCCTGTCGATCTTCGTGCTGGCGATCTTCGTCGGCTACTACGTGGTGTGGTCGGTGACGCCCGCGCTGCACACCCCGCTGATGTCGGTCACCAACGCGATCTCGTCGGTCATCGTCGTCGGCGCGCTCCTGTCCGTCGGCGTCGATCTCGCCGTCGGTCCCGGCGCCGTCTGGGCGCGGGGCTTCGGCTTCCTGGCTCTGGTCATGGCCGCCGTCAACATCTTCGGCGGCTTCATGGTCACAAGCCGGATGCTCGCCATGTACCGCAAGAAGGGCTGAGGACCGCAACCCATGAACGCCAATCTAGCGGCTCTGCTCTATCTCGTTTCCGGGGTGCTGTTCATCCTGGCGCTGCGCGGACTGTCCAGCCCCGCCACCTCCCGGCGCGGCAACCTCATGGGCATGTCGGGCATGGCGATCGCCGTGCTCACCACGCTCGCGGTGGCGCGTCCCTCGCCGGGCGCGTTCGCGCTGATCGTGCTGGCGCTCGCCATCGGCGGCGGCATCGGCGCGGTCACCGCCCGGCGCATCCCCATGACGGCGATGCCCCAGCTCGTCGCCGCGTTCCACTCGCTGGTCGGCCTCGCGGCGGTGTTCGTGGCGGCCGGCGCGCTCTATGCGCCGGAAGCTTTCGGCATCGGCGATCCCGGCTCCATCCACGGCGCCAGCCTCGTCGAGATGTCGCTCGGCGTCGCCATCGGCGCGATCACCTTCACCGGCTCGGTCATCGCCTTCCTCAAGCTCGACGGCCGCATGAGCGGCAAGCCGATCCTGCTGCCGGCGCGCCATGCCATCAATCTCGGCCTCGCCGTGCTGCTGATCGTCCTGATCGTGGCGTTCGTGCGCACCGAGAGCCACGCCCTGTTCTGGCTGATCACGCTGGTCTCGCTGGTGCTCGGCGGCCTCATCATCGTGCCGATCGGCGGCGCCGACATGCCGGTGGTGGTCTCGATGCTCAACTCCTATTCGGGTTGGGCGGCGGCCGGCATCGGCTTCACCCTCGGCAACACCGCGCTCATCATCACCGGCGCGCTGGTCGGCTCGTCGGGCGCGATCCTCAGCTACATCATGTGCAAGGGCATGAACCGCTCGTTCGTGTCCGTCATCCTCGGCGGCTTCGGCGGCGAGACGGCGGCTGCGGCCGGCGGCGGCGCCAAGGAAAGCCGCCCGGTGAAGCAGGGCTCGGCCGAAGACGCCGCCTTCGTCATGAAGAACGCGTCCAAGGTCATCATCGTGCCGGGCTACGGCATGGCGGTCGCCCAGGCGCAGCACGCGCTCCGCGAGATGGCCGACAAGCTGAAGGAGGAAGGCGTCGAGGTGAAGTACGCCATCCATCCGGTCGCCGGGCGCATGCCGGGCCACATGAACGTGCTGCTCGCCGAGGCGAACGTGCCCTATGACGAGGTGTTCGAACTGGAGGACATCAACTCCGAGTTCTCCCAGGCCGACGTCGCCTACGTCATCGGCGCCAACGACGTGACCAATCCGGCGGCCAAGTCCGATCCGGCCTCGCCGATCTTCGGCATGCCGGTGCTGGATGTCGAGAAGGCCAAGACCGTTCTGTTCATCAAGCGCGGCATGGGCTCCGGCTATGCGGGCGTGGAGAACGAGCTGTTCTTCCGCGACAACACGCTGATGCTGTTCGGCGACGCCAAGAAGATGACCGAGGAAATCGTCAAGAACCTCTGACGGTCTCCGTTCCCATCGAAAGCGCCTCCCGGTCCGGATCGCCGGGTTCGGGAGGCGTGGACTGGAATCGGCCGCGTTCGCGCGGCCGTTTTCGTTTGGGCCTGTCGTCCGGTCCCGATGGTGCGGGAAGCGGCTTGCGGGTGGCCGGAAAGCCGGTGCAAGAACGGGGGGACAGGATCGTTGGGCGGGTCTCTCCGCGCTGCCGGTCCGGCTCCATCCCGCACTGGAGCGCTTTCCCGATCGGATGGACCCATCCGGTCGACAGGAAATCGCTCCGGATCCGGGGATTTGATCCTATTCTCATCGCTCGGACCCGTTCGATCCGAACGGGATGTGCTCCAGACGGTGTTCCTGCGCTGTGTCTGATCTGACGGATCTCGAAATCTTCGTGCGCGTCGTCACCAACGGCAGCCTTTCCGCGGCGGGCCGCGAGATGGGGCTGTCGCCGGCGGTGGTCTCCAAGCGCATGAACAAGCTGGAGGAGCGCCTCGGCACCCGGCTGCTCCAGCGCACCACCCGGCAGGTCTCGGTGACCGAGGCGGGGCAGGGCTTCTTCGAGCGCGTCTCGGCGATCATCGCCGCCGTGGGCGAGGCGGAGGCCTATG
>JAEZMP010000364.1 GCA_023442215.1 Pseudomonadota bacterium | reverse complement strand
TTCCTCGCGCGGCTGACGGGGCCGGGCACGGTCTGGCTGCAATCCATGACGCTGCCGAACCTCGCCCACGCGCTGACGCCCTACCTGCCGGTCAACTCGCGCTGAGGCTGCCGGCGGTTTCGCGCATCGCGCGGCGTCTTCCTTGAAGGCGCCGGCGAACGCCTATACCTGTGCGAACGCAACGTTCTGGAATTTCCGGAGGCGGATATCGCGGCCTATCGCTTCATCCACGCGGCGGACATCCACCTCGATTCCCCGCTCAAGTCGCTGTCGCTGCGCGATCCCGCGCTCGCCGATCTCGTCGGCAACGCGACGCGTCGTGCGTTCGTGCGCGTCGTGGATCTGTGCCTCGCCGAAGCCGTCGATGCGCTGATCCTTGCCGGCGATCTCTACGACGGAAGCCAGACGTCGATGAAGACCGCGCGGTTCCTCGCCGAGCAGGTGAGGCGGCTGCACGAGGCCGGCATCGCCACGTTCGTGATCCGCGGCAACCACGATGCGATGTCGCAGATCACCCGCGAACTGGTGTTTCCGGAGACCGTGACGGTGTTCGGCGGCCGGGCAGGCGCCATCGGGATCGACAGACCGGCGGCGACGTTCCCCGTCGCGATCCACGGCCTCAGCTTCCGCGACAGGCACGCGCCGGAGAGCCTTCTCGACAAGTACCGGCCGCCGGTGGCGGGCGCGGTGAACATCGGCATCCTCCACACCAGCCTCGCGGGCGCGCCAGGACACGACAACTACGCGCCGTGCAGCGTGGCGGACCTGCAGGCCGCCGGGTTCGACTACTGGGCGCTCGGCCACGTCCACAAGCGTTCCGTCGTCGAAGGCCAGCGCGCCGTGGTGATGCCGGGAATGCCGCAGGGCCGCGACATCAACGAAGCCGGCCCGAAATCGGTCTCGCTCGTCACCGTCGCGGACGACCGCACGATCACCATCGAGGAGCGCGTCACCAGCATCGCGCAGTTCGAGCGGGTGCCGTTCGACGTGACCGGGATCGAGGACTGGTCCGAACTGGTGCGCGCTGCCGAAGGCGCACTGGCGCGGGCGCGGCAGGGACTTCCATCGGATCATCTGGTCGCCCGCCTCAAGCTCACCGGGGCGACGCCGCTGTCATGGCGCCTGCGCCGCGACACCGACCTGTTGAAGGCGGATCTGGACGAGCGCGCCGCGGCCGTCGGGATGTGCTGGGTGGAAAGCATCGAGCTCGACACCCGACCCCTCGGCGAGGCGGCTTCCGCGGAGGGGCCGGAGGCGCCCCTGCTGGAGCTTCGGCGGCTGATCTCCGAGGAGGTCGCAGGTTCGGCCGCCTTCCGCATGGAGGCCTCGCGGATCGTGAACGACCTCGCCGCCCGCCTGCCACCGGAGAGCCGCCGGCTTTTCGGCGCGGACGAGGCGGCATTCGAGGCGGCCGTCACCACCCTGATCGACGAGGGCACCGAGGATGCGCTCGCCCGGCTGCAGGCCGGGGCCGACGAGGAGGAGGCCTGATGCGCGTCCGCCGCCTCGACCTCACCCGCTACGGCAAATTCACCGGGCGCAGCATCCTGTTCGGCGAGCGGCCCGCCGACGGGCCGGACCTCCACATCGTCTACGGGCCGAACGAGGCGGGAAAGTCTACCGCGTTCTCGGCGCTGCTCGACCTGCTCTACGGCATCGAATTCCGCAGCCGGTTCAACTTCCTGCATCCCTATCCGACCATGCGCATCGGCGGCGAGCTCGAACTCGGTTCGGGCACGTTCGACCTCGCCCGGGTGCGCGGGCGTCAGAACACCCTGCTCGACGCCCACGACCGCCCGGTGTCCGAGGCGATCCTTCAGGCCGAACTCGGCGCCGTTGACCGCGATGCCTACCGCACCATGTTCTCGCTCGACGACGAGACCCTGGAGAAGGGCGGCGAGAGCATTCTCGGCAGCAAGGGCGACCTTGGCCAACTGCTGTTCTCGGCGAGCGCCGGCCTTGCCGACCTGAGCCGCCGCCTTGCCGATCTCGATACCGAGGCCGATCGCTTTCACCGCGCGAATGCCCGCAGCGGCGAGCTCGCGGACCTCAAGGCGCGGCTTGCAACGCTGAAGCAGGAGCAAGACGGCCTCGACATCCTCGCGACCGAATATCGCCGTCTGGTGGCGGAGCGCGACGAGGCGCGGCTGCACTATGAGGCGGCGCTTCGCGAGCGCGCGCAGACCAGCGTCCGCATGGACGAGGTTCGCCGTCTTCTCGCCGCGCTGCCGCGGCTCGCGTCGCTGAACACCGTCCGGGGACAACTCGCCGAACTGGACGGACTGCCGGACGCCCCGGGGGGATGGGCGCGGGAACTGCCGCGGCTGAGCGAGGACATCACCCGGCATTCCACGCGCCTGGAGACCATCGAGAGGACCATCGCGGATCTGCGGAGTGAACTCGACGGCCTCGTTCACGACGATGCCGCCCTGGGCCTCGTCGCGCAGGCCGCGGCGCTCGCCGACCTGCGCGCGCGCCACATCACCGCCGAGCGCGACCTGCCGGAGCGGCGGCTGAGCCTGCGCGAGGTCGATGGCGCCATTTCCGGTGTCCTCGATCGCATTGGCCGGGCCGGGGAGGAAAATCCCGGGCGCCTTGTACTGGCC
>JAEZMP010000684.1 GCA_023442215.1 Pseudomonadota bacterium | reverse complement strand
GCACCGCACGCTCGACGATGAGACGCGAGCCCGCATTGCAGACCTGCCCGGCGTTGCCGAAGATGCCGGCGGCGACGGCCCGCGCCGCAGCGTCGAGATCGCCGCAATCGGCCAGCACGATGTGGGGGCTCTTGCCCCCCAGTTCGAGGCTCACCCGCTTGGCGTTCGACTGCCCGGCATACTGGAGGAAATACTTGCCGACTTCGGTCGAGCCGGTGAAGGTGATGGCATCGACGTCCATGTGCACGCCGAGCGCCCGGCCAGCCGTCTCGCCATAGCCTGGAACGACGTTCAGGACACCGGGCGGGATGCCTGCCTCCACTGCCAGAGCGGCGATGCGGATGGCGGTCAGCGGCGACTGCTCGGCCGGCTTGAGCACGACGCTGTTGCCGGTGGCAAGCGCCGGGCCCAGTTTCCATGCGGCCATCGACAGCGGATAGTTCCACGGCACGACGGCACCGACCACGCCGAGCGGCTCGCGCACCACCAGCGTCGTCATGTCCGTCGCGCCGGGGGCGACCTCGCCATAGACCTTGTCGATCGCCTCGGCGCACCAGTTGATGCAGTTGGCCGCGCTCGGAATGTCGCCGGTGGAACTGTTGACGATCGGCTTGCCGACATTCAGCGTCTCGAGCAAGGCGAGCTCGTCGCGATGGGCGAGGATCAGTTCGGCGAAGCGCAGCAGGATCCGCTTGCGGTCCATCGCCGCCATGCGGCCCCAGCCCTGCTCGAAGGCGCGGCGGCCCGAGCGCACGGCGCGGTCTATGTCCTCGGCATCGCCCGACGCGACCGCGACCAGATCGGCGCCGTTGGCGGGGTTGACGCAGGTGAACGTCTTGCCGGAAACGGCATCCACATAGGCGCCGTCGATAAAGGCCCGCCCCTCGATGACGAGCCGGGAGGCCCGTTCCTGCCAGTCGTGCTTGGTCGCGATCGTCATGTGCACATTGCCTTCGTTCGGTCCGGTCCGGCCCGGCACCGCCACGCCCTGTGTGGACCCTCAGAACCTAGTCCCATCGCGGCGAGCGTCGCCAATATCGTTTGAGCGGCACCCGCGCGATGAAAGGTTATGCGTCCGCGGGGCCAACACCCGGCACGTCCGACCAAGCCGTCACGGCCTCGCGTAACGTACCGGCTCGCCGAGGCCGGCGCGCCGCCGGCCTCTCGTCGTCGATCCACGCGGGGTAGCGCACCGAGACCGCGCCGCCCTCGACCCGCTCGATGAGGCCGCGTGCGGCGAATTGCGGAAAGTCGAATGCCTCTTCGGCCGCGAGCACCCGCTGGAAGCAGCAATCGGTGTCCGCAAGCCGTGCTTCCCACTCAAGAGCGGTATGAGCGGCGAAGACGCGAGCCACTTCGGCGATGAGCTCATGTTGCGGAGCGGGTTCCAACCGCCGGTTCACGAGGTCCTCTCGTCCGATCGCCCGGCAGAAGTTTTCCCAGAACACCGGCTCCTCGGCAGCCAGCGTCACGAAGTTCCCGCAAGCAGCGGCGTAGATATTGTAGCTGGCGAGGCCTCCCGTATCGGGATCGGCACCGCGGGCGAGCGCCTCCGGTGCGAGAAGGGCTTCCGAAAGGCTGGGCGCCTGCCAGGCCAGCACGACATCGGTCATGGAGATGTCGAGATAGCATCCCCGCCCGGTGCGCTCGCGGCGCAGGAGCGCGGCGAGGATCGACAGCGCGCCCTGCAGTGCGCCGGCATAATCGGACACAGGCGGGCGTGTCATGACCGGCCGCTCGGCTGTGCCGGAATAGGCCAGCCCTCCGCCGGCCGCCATGTAATTGAGATCGTGGGCGGCCTTTCGGGCCATCGGCCCGTTCTGGCCGAAGCCGGAGATGGCGCAATGCACCAGCCCCGGGTTCAGAGCGGCTAGCGTCGCACGATCGAGGCCGAGGCGATCGAGCACGCCGGGCCGGAAGGACTCGATCAGAACGTCCGCACGCGCGATGAGCGCGCGGGCCTCCTGCTGCCCGACGGCGGATTTGAGGTCGGCGAAGACCACACGCTTTCCGCCGTTCATCGCGGCATAGGCAACCGAGACATCGCCGACTTGCGTCGAGCCGATGTGGCGCATCGGGTCACCCTGGGGCGGCTCGATCTTGACGACATCGGCCCCGAGGTCGCACAGGGTGAGGGCGGCGTAGGGCGCGGGGATATACTGCCCCAACTCGACGATGCGCACACCCTTGAGGAGATCCGCGGTCATATTGCCTCCACCGCCTAGAGTGCCGGCCAGACGCCGCCGGCCACCGACATGATCTCGCCGGTCATGTACGAGGACTCGTCGCTCGCGAGGAACAGCATCGCATTCGCGATCTCTGCGCGTTCTCCGAAACGCTTGAGTACGGTCTTGCCGCTCCACTCCTCCTGCTCTTCCGGCGATAGCCGGTCGATGACGGACGTCTTGATGGTCGCAGGCGAGATGCAGTTGACGTTGATATGCGGTGCGAATTCGAGGGCGAGGCTGCGGGTCATCGAGGCCACCGCGGCCTTTGCGGCGCCATAGTCCACCTGACCGGCCGCGCCCGCGAAGATGATCGAGGAGACGTTGACGATCTTGCCGTAGCGGCGCTCCAGCATGCCCGGCGCGACGAGCTGGATCAGGTGGAAATTGCCCTTCAGATTCAGGTCGAAGGTCGCATCCCACCGCTCCTCGCTCATGGTGAGAAACGATTCGAAGAGTTGCGCGCTGCGGATGCCGCCGACGATGTTGATCAGGATGTCGATCGGCCCGACCTCGGCCTCGCCGGCCTCGACCACGGCTTTCGCCTCCTCGCGCACCAGCACGCTGGCTCGCTGGCTGAAAAGCTTCGCTTCCGGGTGAAGTGCCGCGCTGGCGGTCTCCACCGCCTGGCCGAGGCGGTTGCCGGAAATGTCGGTCAGGATCAGCGAGGCGCCTTCCTGCGCGAACCGCTCGGCCACGGCCGAGCCCATAGGGCCGCCGGCGCCGGTGATCAGGGCGACTTTCTTGCGCAGTCTCATGAAACGCTCCTCGCAGGTGAGATGGCCGCGACTATGCGGGCCC
>JAEZMP010000650.1 GCA_023442215.1 Pseudomonadota bacterium | reverse complement strand
ATCCCGGAAGGCAGCTTTAACTCCATTATCGGTCAGTCCGGAAGTGGAAAGAGCACTCTTCTGAATATCGTCGGCACTTTAGACAAGCCCACCTCGGGTGAAGTTTACATCAATAGCAAACGTACCGACCAGATGAAGAAGAATGAGTTGGCGCAGTTGCGCAACGAGACGTTGGGTTTCATCTTTCAGTTTCACTATTTGCTGCCGGAGTTCAGCGCGTTCGAGAATGTTCTGATGCCTTATCGAATCCAACACGGTGCAGTTACAAAGGACAAGCTTGTCCGTGCACATCAACTCATGGACTTGGTTGGGCTTGAAAAGGTAAAGAACAATCAACCCAGTAACATGTCGGGTGGGCAGCAGCAGCGCACCGCAATTGCTCGCGCTCTTATGAATGATCCGAAAATTATCCTTGCGGACGAGCCTACCGGTAACTTAGATTCTGATACTACGGAAATCATCTACAACCTGCTGCGCGACATCAACAAGAAGATGGGGACCACCTTTGTTATCATTACGCATGACCGTCGCATCGCGGAAAAGGCTGACCGCATTATTGAAATTAGAGACGGCCGCATTGCCTTGGATATCTAGTGCAGAAAGAGAACATATATTGTTGATGGAAATAACACAGCAATTTTAACCATCTTCAAATGAGGAACATCGCAGAGACGGTATGGTTCTCATTATTGACAGAATACTGTTCCCGAACCGATCGCTCCGACGACATGCAAAAGCCATCAATATAAAATTGAACAAACGGTACGAAATAGGCGTTAATTTCGTACCATTGCAAACACGGTCAAAGACACATTCTTAGGGAGAACGATTTGATTCTCTGTGGAAGATGATTGCCGTTGTCTAATTGGCAGAATGCTGTTCCTTGAGCCAAGCATGGAATACCGCTCGCCTCTTCTTTACGCTGCGGTTGCAGATGTAGGCGTTAATATCTATCAAGCCCGGCAGTTCGAAAGTGTCGGGTTATTTCTATTGACTTGCGATCGCTCTGCGCGCAAGCTAACCAATAAAGCTCTTCTTGAGTTTCTCCGGCAGAAACGACTCATTCATCATGCTTGCAAAGCGCGACTGCATGGAGATTACCTTGTCCAGCATCCGCTCCGCAGACGTTTTATTAATACCACAGGTGTAGGCAAACGCAAGAAAGTCCTTCCTGCGGAGCCTAATATCATTTTAACGGCTCCGTGATCCCCTTAAAGAAATCCGCATTCCAAAGCGCAAGCGCATCCGGGTTTCGAATAAACGGCAGAATATCCTGCTTTGCCTGTTCATAGTCGATCTGCTCGAATCGCGTATACAGCATATCTTTAACATCGTCGAGTGATATTGTTCTGTCGGCTTGGATAAAATCAGATTGCGCAAGTCTCGCCTTAAGGTGCCGGAGATTGATGTTGGTTCCCCGCGAAAGATAGAAAACGTAATCATAAAGGTCCCGTCCCTTAACGCGTGTCTTCCACGAACGGCAAATCACAGCATGGATTTTTCCAGCGAATAGGGATGGCATATCGTAAAGGTTGATCTCATAGGGAATGGGCAGCAACCGATACTTCCGTTCGAAGGTCGCGAATGCCGGAGGGTTGGTATCTACCTCAAATTTCACCTTGATTAGCTTGCTTGCTGCTATAGACGGGGCAAGGCGCTCATCGGCGTAGAACATCAAAATATGCTCTTTGGTATTTCCCTTCAGGAATGCCGATTTGACCGCCGAATCAACGCTCTTTTCTTTTGTCTCAATTTTGAAATGCATTCCGTATGATCGAACTTCCTTTTCAAGCGTCGGCAAATAGGCAGCAAGGTCAAAGCTTGCATCAGGAGCCTTTAGGGAGAAGTCCAGATCTTCCGAAAAGCGGTCGAGCCCATAAAATATCCGAAGCGCCGTACCTCCATAGAAAGCAGCAGGCTGGAAGAACCCGGCTCGGCTCAGGCCGCATAACACGATCTCCTGAACGACCTCTTTAATGGCGTTCTCTTTGTCATATAATGTTTGCGCCTCGTACGGCTTTAGCATCTGCTCAATGACCGCATTCATTGGTTTGCCTCTTTCTTGATATAAGTGCTCAACAAGCGGTGATTCTGTGTATGGTAACAGTTTGCCAGCTCCGCAAGCAACCGCATGTCCAGTTTCCAGAATAAGTTGCTGTCGATGCGCAGATCCTGGAACAAAAGCTCCTCAAGTCCGGGCCGGTTTTTTACAGGTGATATTGTATACAGCTGATCGCAGAGCGCTTTTTCGGGAGAGGCAATTTGGAATCCGTAGCCGTTCTCCTCATGAAGCTCGACTCCGTATGGATATGCCTCACTTGGCACGTCTCGATAGGTAAACATGCCATAAGGTGTTGCATATTGCTTTTGCCTTTTCTTCTCAAATGTCGCAGACGTGAATTGATAAACGGCCTCAGGAATGAGGGAATGATATCCGAGAGCAAACTCGAAAGAAAGATAGGATGGCCCGTAGATGCTGCCGGCAAGATAGTATCCCGGAACATTTCTGTCGGTTTCGTATATTCCCCTGACAACAGAAAACAGTTCTCCCTTTTCCACAAGACGATGGATCTTTGCTGTTGGATTCGCATAGTTCTTCAGCTCATCCATCAGTATTGCAGATGTTTTAATCATATTTTCACCACCTACAGCAATAATACTGCTTTTTCCGGAGAAAATCAAGTAATATTATAACCGCTCAGAATAATAATATACATATATGCCTGCCGTGAATGTAAATTTCTATGTCTGTAGACCAAAAAAACGGCTTTCATTCGTCGACAAGACTTATCTCCTTTCCTGTGTGGCTACAAGTTCAAACTTCTAGTCGCAAGCAGAAAGCCTCTCGTATCTACGCTATGGCGTTTAAGCGGGAGGAGATGGCAGCCTAGCGAGTAATTCAGCTCGATTTTGATATTATGCCTTGAGCAACCGCATATAATCTGATAGAGCTTTTACGGTTTTTTGATTATTAGGAGCACTGTATGATTTTTCTCCTACAAAGCTCTTGAGAAAATCCCAAAAAGCTGCCGTCATATTCTCCTCGTTGATTGCCAGAATAACAGGCGGAAGCGATGTTTTGGCAGCAATCGCCCCAACCTCTTCTTTGACATACAGCATATACCGGGTGTCTGCTTCCTTTTGTATCAGGCAGATATGAAAATTTTCGTTTTCCTTAAGCAATGAAACAATATTCTCAAGGTGCTGGACGAACTCCGCAGCGGTATAGTATACCGTACCTCCGTATAGGATGTCAGAAAATGCTACCGCTATTTGTTCGCTCCTCACTGCTTGTGGATCTGGAAGATGAATAATTTCAGTATAGCTTTTTGCACAAATGTTCTTCAGAAAGAAATTCATCCGTCGATGATAATAATTTAGCAAATCCATATTTAGCTGGCCAATGCGTTTTTGGATAGAGTACATGACAGTCTCCGGCATTGTCAGGAATGAGAGGGATTCCGTTCTCATAAGCGTATTAGCTTGCTCGTTTTCAAACTCGGCCATCATGCTCGGATAAGCGTCATGCGATGTTGCTGTAAAGATGCGCATAAGCGGATTGCAGAGCTTGAGATAATTGTTAAACTCCAATTCAATCGCAGCAACAGCTTTCGCGCCTCTGATTAGGAAATTAGCAGCATCATTAATCATACTGCCGGTTGAGGTGGATACGACCGCTGCTGCTCCGGGTGCGATAAACAACGTGCGCTTAAATATGCCGTCTCGCTTTTTGGGGTAATAATACGGCTCAATCATGCCCGACATGTAGAGGGGCATCCATTGGTTGATAGCATTGAGCATTTCATCCAAATCACGGCTGACCGTATGGATGATCCTTATTCTGTTTCCTTTAGCCAGCACACTGAACATCAGTGAAGACCATTTCGCTGCGAAGTCCGGGTCAGAAATCATCCAGTCGGTGGGTTCATCACTAAAGAGTAACAGTGTGATGGGACGATCTTGGATAAGAATTTCGGATAAAAAATTTATGACAGCCTTCCGCTTTCCTTCAACGCCGAAATAAATGGATGTCTCGCGATCAGGTAGAACGAAATCGCCTATATCCTTCGGTGCCAAAACCCGAATGGGCGGTACTGCCTCCCCCGTCATGCGATTAAGAAAACGGCCGACATTTTGGGAATTGGGGTGCTCATCTATCAACCATTGAAATATTTGGTCTGCGGTATCCATTTCTGTACATATATCGGATACTTTCAACGTTTCAAGGAGTGCCTTATGCTGATAGCTTTCGGTACAATGCCTTGAAAAAAATTTTGCCATGTTCCTGATGTAAGATTCATTTTTTGCGGGGTTTCGTCGTCCGTGACGGAGCCGGCTGATATAAGAAGGATCCAGAGAAGCGTGCATAGACAGTAAACTATTTGTCGTATTGGTGAGTTTCATTAAAAAATCCAGCTTCTCGCAGAATAGCATACCCTCGCCTCCTTGGTATGATTATAGGATATATGTGGTATCTATGCAAGAATCATGGCACGGCTCGTGACAAATAATGTGGCAATGCCAAATAACCCTGTCGTATCGATTTGGCATCACCGCTTCTATATAATAAAAATGAGGTGAATCCACATGATGTACCCCATTCGTCTGAAGACAGGATTTTTTGAAACGACGCCCTGCACGCTATCCATCCAGTACGAGGGCGTTACGCTCAACTCGCCGGGGGATAAACAAAAAGATATCCGGGTTGCGCGGGACGATATCATCGCGGTTACGATCACCATAAAAAGATACCCTCGCTTTGAGATACAGACCCGCGAAAAGACGATCTCCGGCACGTTCTCTGATGAAGTTGACTGTGGGGAACTGGAACGCCAATTTAACGAATGCCTCGGAAGCAAAATCTTTACCGAAAAGGGATAAGAGCGGTTCAACGCATGAGGCAGACGGCATAGGTGATACTGAGCATTCTGCACAAAGTACGATAGAAAAACGGAAATCTGAAAGGAGAGGACAATTATGATTACTGCAGTCGTATTGTGGATTGTGGCGCTGGTATTCATCTTTATTACTTTAAAGAACATACTCGTGCGCACCGTCAAGGCGCGGCGCTGCACAGAGGCGGTCACGGCTACTGTTACGGACGTGAAGGAACAGGCGCGCAGACAAGGGCAGAGCGGAGACCACTATGGAATAACCACAGGGGAGTATATCCCGACTGTTGCGTATACGGTAGATGGCGTTGAATACAGTAAACGGTTCACAAAAGCCTATCATGCCGATGCCTATTCAATTGGGCAAACGGTGGAAATCATGGTGAACCCCAGTAGACCGTCCGAAATCAATAAAAAAGGAGCGAGCAACAAGGCGGATATCGTGATACTGTGCATCGGCATTTTAATTGGCGTCGCGGGAGTCGTGCTGTTGATGGTCAAATAGCCCGCTGAAAATCCGCTTGTGAAAATGAGAACGGATTCCTCGTCTACCGTCTAAAGAGCGAATAGATTGGAGAAAAACGATGAAGCGTTTGACAGCAGTTTTTTTGACAGGAATTCTAATAATCAGTTTCAGGGGACACTGCTACCATTTCTGACGAGTGGAAAACTTGGATATTTAACATATCAGGAAACATTTTAACAAAACATTTTGCGGACTCCGAACAGTTGAAACCTTTTGTCCTTCTATTCGAATGGGCGAATGTAACTATCATTGGGAGTGGAGTTTAACCAGTAAACAAGACGGAAGTTCAACTACATACGCATATACAAAGGTTTAATAAGAAAAGTGAAAGGTCTGTGTTATGACTTTTTCAGAGGATTGAAACAATCTTGCAGAAGCAAGCTTTACATGATCAAGGCTTTTTGACGAGTAGGAGAAGTCTGAACAACTATAAGGACGGGGTGGCACTTTGGGTGAAATCAACTGGTCAATACGCGTTCCAATATTGAAAAACAGAATTATACGTAATCAGCTTTTCCTTGCACTTGGAATTCCGTTCGGGATACTGTGTATAGTGCTTTTGGT
>JAEZMP010000644.1 GCA_023442215.1 Pseudomonadota bacterium | reverse complement strand
TCACCGGGGCCGCGGAGACCCGTGCCGCCGTTGCCCGTTTCCTCGACGAGGGCGTCGACCTCATCCTGTTCGCCGGCGGCGACGGCACCGCCCGCGACGTCGCCTCGGTCGTCGGCACGCGGGTGCCGGTCGTCGGCATTCCGGCGGGGGTGAAGATGTATTCCGGCGTGTTCGCGGTCTCGCCGGTCCATGCCGGGCTTCTCGCCGCGCGCTTCCTGTCCGGCGACCCGGCGGCCGCGCGGACCCGGGAGGCCGAGATCCTCGACATCGACGAGGACAGCCTGCGCCGGGGCCGGCCGGCGACGCGGCTGTTCGGCTACGGCCGGGTCCCGCTCGACGGCGCGATCCAGCCGGTCAAGGCGGCGATGCCCGTGAGCGAAGAGGCGGAGACCGCCGCGCTCTGCCGGGTGCTCGCGCGGGCGATGCAGCCGGGCGTGCTCCACATCGTCGGGCCGGGCTCGACCATGCAGGGCCTGCTCGCGGCCATCGGGATCGAGGGGACGCTCCTCGGCGTCGACCTCGTCCGCGACGGCACCCTCGTCGCCGCCGACGTCGGCGAGGCCGACATCCTCGCCCACCTCGACGCGCACGCGGGAACGGATGCAATGAGCGCTCATGCGCGCATCCATGTGGGCATCATAGGGGGCAATGGGTGTCTATTCGGGCGCGGTAACCAGCCAATAAGCGCTGAAGTGCTCGCCCGGATCCGCCCATCCAACGTCACGGCCGTCGCCCCGCCCTCGAAGCTCGCCACCATCGGGCCGCAGGGCCTGTTCGTCGATACCGGCGACCCGGACGTCGACCGGCTGTTCGCCGGCTACCTGCGCATCGAGACCGCCCCCGGCCGCAGCACCGTCATGCGCGTGCGCGGCTGAGCGCATCGCCCCCGCCCGGCGACAGGGCGCGGAAGGTCTCGCGCAGCACGGCGATGCCCCGGCACATCGCCGCTTCGTCGGCGCCGGCATAGCCGAGCAGAAGGCCCTGCCGCGGTGTGCCGTGACGGTACTGGATCGAAAGCGGCGAGACGTTGACGCCACGGGCCTGGGCGGCGGCGGCGACGGCGCGGTCCTCCAGCCCATCCGCCAGCAGGCCGACCATCTGGATGCCGCTGTCGCCTGGCATCAGCGTCATCCAGTCGGCGAGCTCGGCCGCGCAGGCAAGGCGGAATTCCTGCCTGCGGGCGGCATAGATGCGCCGCATCCGCCGCAGGTGGCGCGCCATGTGGCCCTCGGAGATGAAGTCCGCGAGCGCTGCCTGCAGGATGAGCGGCGCGAACTGGCCGGTGATGCTGATCGCGCGCGCGATGCCCTCGTGGAGGGCACGCGGCAGCACCATGAATCCGAGCCTGAGCGCCGGGAACAGGATCTTGGCGAAGGTGCCGACATAGATCACCCGTCCGGCGCGGTCGAGGCCCTGCATCGCCGGGATCGGCTGGCCCTGAAAGCGATATTCGCCGTCGAAATCGTCCTCCACGATCCAGGCTTCCCGCGCCTCCGCGATCTCCAGGAGCCGGAGCCGCTGCTCCATGCGCATGGTGGCACCGAGCGGGTGGTGACAGGAGGGCGTGACATAGGCGAGGCGGACGTCGGACCGGCGCGGCAGGTCGAGCTGCCAGCCGTCGGCATCGACGCCGAGGGGCACCAGACGCGCCCCGGCAGCGGTGAACGCGGCCTGCGCGCCATAGTAGCCGGGCTCCTCCATCCAGACGTCCTCGCCGGGATCGACGAGAAGCCGCGCCAGCAGGTCGAGAGCGGCCTGCGCGCCCGTCGTCACCACGATCTGGTCCGGCGTGCAGCGCACGCCGCGCGCGGTCTTGAGATAGGCGGCGATGGCCTGCCGCAGATCGGGATGGCCGGTGACGTGGTAGGTGCCGAACAGCGAGGTGCGGGCGAAGCGGGCGCGCCGCGCGATCAGCTTGCCCCAGGTCGCGAACGGAAAGCTCGCCGCATCCGGCATTCCGGGGTGGAGCGCGTGCTGCCCCGGCGTGCCGTGATGGGCGGGCTGCGACATCATCAGTTCGCCGCGCCGGGAAAGCGCGCGGGCGGGCGGCGGCGGGGCGCCGGATTCCGCCGGGGAAAGCGCCGAGATCGGCAGATCAACCACCACCGGCCGGGCGCCGACGCGGGTCGCCACGTAGCCCTCCGTGCCGAGCTGGTCGTAGGCCGCGGTGACGGTGTTGCGGGCGACGGCGAGATCGGCCGCGAGCGTGCGCGTGGAGGGCAGGGCCGAGCCGGCCGTCAGCACGCCCTGCTCGATCAGGCTCCTGAGCGCGGCATAGAGCTGGCGGTGCAGCGGCGTCGCGGCCGCGCGGTCGAGCATCAGGGCTTCGAGGGGAAAGCTCTCCGGCACGTTCCCGCCCCTTTCCGCCGATGCCGTGCGAAGGGACGGCGTCCAGGCGGACCATGGTGGCGGCAGCCCGCGCGGCGGTCAACTGGCACCATCAAACTCATCGAAACTGGCACTCGCGAGGGAGACGGATCGGCCTAGGATGAGGCGAGAGAAAGCGTTTTCGGACAGCACGCGAGCGTCGGACATGAGCGTCAGAATCGGCATCAATCCCATCACCTGGTCGAACGACGACGTGCCGTCGCTCGGCGGCGACACGCCGCTCGAGACCTGCCTGTCGGAGACGCGGGAAGCCGGCTTCAGCGGCACCGAACTCGGCGGCAAGTTCCCCCGCGAACCGGAGGCGCTGAAGGCCGTGCTCGGCCACTACGGGCTGGACCTCGTTTCCGGCTGGTACGACGGCCGCATCGCCGAGCGCGAGGTCGAGGCGGAGTTCGAGGCCGTGCTGCCCCATCTCTCGCTCCTGAAGGCGCTCGGCGCCGAACGCGTCGTCTATGCGGACACGTCGCTCGGCCGCCACGACGGCATCTTCCGCCCGATTTCCGACCGGCCACGGCTTCCCGCGGACGAATGGGCTGCCTATGGCGCCAAGCTGACCGCGCTCGCCGAGCGCATGGCCGATTTCGGCGTCGGCATGGCGTTCCATCACCACATGGGCACGATCGTCGAGACCGACGCCGAGATCGACGCCCTGATGAACCACACGGGGGAGGCCGTGGGCCTCCTCTACGACACCGGCCATTGCGCCTTCTCGGGCGGGGATCCGGCGGCGCTGCTCGCCCGGCATGTCGCTCGCGTCGTCCACGTCCACTGCAAGGACGTCAGGCCGGACATGCTGGCGCGGGCGCGCGCCGAGGACATGAGCTTCATGGGCGCGGTGCTGGAGAGCATCTTCACCGTTCCCGGCGACGGGGCGATCGACTATCCGGCGCTGCTACACCGCCTGGCGGACAACGGCTATCGGGGCTGGCTTGTGGTGGAGGCCGAGCAGGACCCCGCCAAGGCCCATCCGCTGACCTACGCCACCCTCGGCTATCGCAATCTCAAGGCCGCCGCCGTCGAGGCGGGCTTTGCGGTCGAGCCCTGAGGAGGCGCCGATGGCGACCGCGACGGCAACCCCTTCCGAGCCGCGGATCGTCGTCAACATCGACGATCTCGGCATGTGCCATGGCGCCAACGCGGCGTTCCTGGAACTCGCCCGGCTCGGGCGCTGCGATTCCGGCTCGGTGATGGTGCCGTGCCCGTGGTTTCTGGAGATCGCTGAGGCGGGACGGTCCGATCCCTCGCTCGCCCTCGGCGTTCATCTCACCATCACGGCGGAGAAACGGCACTACCGCTGGCGGCCGCTGACGGTCCCCGGCCGCGCCTCCGGCCTCGTCGACGGCGACGGCTATCTGTGGGGCAGCGTTGCGGAGGTCCGCCGCCACGCCGAGCCGGAGGCGGTTGAGGCGGAGATGCGGGCCCAGATCGAGGCGTTTCTGGCCGCCGGCCTGAAGCCCACTCATTTCGACGCGCACCAGGCCGCGGCGCTGGCCCCGGAATTCGCCGCGATCTATCTCGCCCTCGCCGACGAATATCGCGTGCCGGTCATGGTTCCGCGATCTCTCGACGCCTACGGCCCGGTCCACAATCTCGCCGGCGTCGATCCGGCGTTCTACCGCGAGATGGCGGAGCGCTTCGCCGCCGGCGGCGGCATTCCGGCCGATCGCGTGCTGGAGACGCCCTGGCATCGCGAGGTCCCGCCGGCCGAGCGCTACGAGGCGCTGTTCGCGACCGTCGGCCCCGGCGTCACCTTCATGGCGCTGCATGCAAATGCCCCCGGTGAGATCGAGGCGATCGAGCCCGCGACGGCGGCGATCCGGACCGAGGAGTTCGCATTCCTCAGCGGCGGGGAGAGCGCCGCGTGGTTCGCGTCCGTCGAACCCTTCCGCTGCACGCTGGCCGACCTCGCGAGCGGCACCGCCGAAAAGCCCGCCAGCCGCGCCCAATCCGTCGAGACCGCGAGGTACGCGGCCCCTTCCTGAGGAATCCGGTCCCGCTCCGTCCCTGCGGTCGGAGCGGGAGGCCGGCACGACACCGCAGGCAAAGAACGAACAGAGGGACACAACGATGAAGAGGATGCTCGAAGGCGCCGTCCGCGGCGCTCTGGTCGCGGCTGCGCTGGCGGCCACCGCCTCGCTCGCCGCCGTCGCGCCGGCGGCGGCGCAGGTGAAGAAGCCGCAGGACGTGCGGATCGTCTTCGTCACCCACGGTCAGGCGAACGACAACTACTGGACCGTCGTCAAGAACGGCATGAAGGCCGCGTCCGACGCGCTCGGCGTCAAGGTCGACTATCAGGCGCCCGCGAGCTTCGACGTCGTGAAGATGGGCCAGATGATCGAGGCCGCGACCGCTTCCAGCCCGGACGGCCTCGTCGTCTCGATCCCCGATGCCACGGCGCTCGAAGCCCCCATCAAGGCCGCCAAGGCGGCGGGCATCCCGGTCGTCGTCATCGACAGCGGCGAGGACCAGGTGAAGCCTTGGGGGCTCGACCTGTTCGTCGGCGGCGGCTCCGAATACCAGAACGGCCTGAAGTCCGGCGAGATCCTCGGCGAGGCGGGCGTCAAGGAAGCGGTCTGCGTCAACCACGAGGTCGGCAACGTCAGCCAGGACCAGCGCTGCCAGGGCCTTTCGGACGGCCTCGCCAAGAGCGGCGGCAAGACCGACGTCATCGCCGTGACCCTCGATCCGACCGACGCCACCCGCCGCATCGAGGGCTACATGGCCTCGCATCCGAACGTCGACGGCATGATGATGCTCGGCACCACGCTGGCCGGCCCGATCCTGCAGATGCTCGACGAGCGCGGCCTCGGCGGCAAGCTCAAGATCGGCGCCTACGACATCTCACCGGAAGTGCTCGATGCCATTTCCAGCGGCAAGATGCTCTTCACCATCGACAGCCAGCAGTACCTGATGGGCTACCTGCCGGTCGTGCTGCTCGCCGGCAAGGCCATGTACAAGACGCTTCCGACCGAAGCCGTGCGCACCGGTCCTTCCATCATCACCAAGGCTGAAGCCGGCGCCGTCAAGTCGCTGAGCGAGGAAGGCATCCGCTGAGATGATGGCGGCGGCCGCGACAGGCCGCCGCCGGGTCCTGCCGACGGCAGGGCCGCCCGGATCGGGAGGGATCCGAGCGGAAGACCCTCAGGACGACACGCACATAATCCGGAGCGGGCCTCGTTCGGTTTCGTCGGACGTCCACGCTGCGGGAGGGAGAACAACGGGAATGACCATGGGAACAGCGGTACCGGCAGAGCCGCACCGCCCTCGGGCGCAGCCCAACCGGATGCGGCGGCTGGTCAGCCGCGCGCTCCGGCGGCCTGAACTCGGGGCGCTCGGCGCGACCATCTTCGTGTTTGCCGCCTTCGGGCTGACGGCCGGCGGGAGCGGTCTGTTCAGCGTGCTCGGCATCACCAACTTCCTGCAGGTGTCGGCCCAGCTCGGCATCCTCGCCGCCGCGGTCGCGCTCCTGATGATCGGCGGGGAGTTCGACCTGTCGCTCGGCTCGATGATCGGCTTCTCCGGCATCGTCATCGGCCTCTGCGTCACCGAGTTCGGCCTGCCGCTCTGGGTCGGCATCCTCGCGGCGTTCGCCGCGGCGATCCTGGTCGGCACGGCGAACGGCCTGCTGGTGATGCGCACCAACCTGCCGTCGTTCATCGTCACGCTGGCGGGTTATTTCGTGCTGCGCGGGCTTTCGCTGGCGGTCACCCGCACGCTGACCGGCCGCACGCAGATCCCCTACATCACCAAGGGCGCCGACGAGCCGTTCGTGATCTGGCTGTTCGGCGGCAAGTTCGCCACCGGCCTGTTCCAGTGGCTCGGCAACATCGGCGTCATCCCGCTGCGGCCGGACGGGGTTCCGATCGTCCAGGGCCTGCCGATGTCGGTGGCGTGGTGGCTCGCCATCACGGCGCTGGCGACCTGGGTGCTGGTGCGCACGCGGTTCGGCAACTGGATCTTCGCGGTCGGCGGCGACCTTCAGGCGGCTCGCAATGTCGGCGTGCCGGTGGCGCGGGTGAAGATCATGCTGTTCATCGCCACGGCGTGCTCGGCGGCGCTGTTCGCCACGATCCAGGTGCTGGAGGCCGGGTCGGCCGACACGCTGCGCGGCACCCAGAAGGAATTCGAGGCGGTGATCGCCGCGGTCATCGGCGGCAACCTGCTCTCCGGCGGCTACGGCTCGGCGATCGGCGCGATGTTCGGCTCGCTGGTGTTCGGCACCGTGGAGATGGGCATCTTCTACACCGGCATCGACAGCGACTGGTTCATGGTCTTCCTCGGCCTGATGGTGCTGATCGCCGTGCTGTTCAACAACTATGTGCGCCGCAAGGCCACGGAGGGCCGGTGATGACGGGCGACATCTCTGAAACCGCGCCGATCCTCGAACTCGACCGTGCCGGCAAGGCGTTCGGCATCGTGGTCGCGCTGCAGGACATTTCCATCGCGGTCCGCCCGGGCGAGGTGCACTGCCTGCTCGGCGACAACGGCGCCGGCAAGTCGACGCTCATCAAGATGCTCGCCGGCGTCCATCAGCCGACCTCGGGCGAGATGCGCGTCGACGGGGTGCCGACGGTGTTCGACACTCCGCGCCAGGCGCTCGACAAGGGCATCGCCACGGTTTTCCAGGATCTGGCGATGATCCCGCTGATGTCGATCACGCGGAACTTCTTCCTCGGGCGCGAGCCGACCCGCGGCCGCTTCATCGCGCGGCGGCTCGACATGAAGAAGGCGAACGAGATCGTCTACGACGAGCTCAACCGCATGGGCATCAACGTCCGCGACCCGGAGCAGGCGGTCGGCACGCTTTCCGGCGGCGAGCGGCAGTGCGTCGCGATCGCGCGCGCCGTCTATCACGGCGCGCGGGTGCTGATCCTCGACGAGCCGACCTCGGCGCTCGGCGTGCATCAGGCCTCGATCGTGCTGCGCTACATCGCGCAGGCGCGCTCGCGGGGGATCGGCGTGGTGTTCATCACCCACAACATCCACCACGCCTATCCGATCGGCGACGTGTTCACGCTGCTCAACCGCGGCCGGGTGCACGGCACCTTCCGCAAGGCGGAGATCACGGAAACAGAGGTGCTGGAACTGATGGCCGGCCGCCGCGACCTGCAGCACCTGCAGGCGGAACTCGCGCGGATGCCGGGCGCAGCCCCGCCGGGCGCCGCGGCGCACTGACCGCGGCGCCGCTTCATTCCGCTCTCCATGGCCGAAGGGTCGCCCGCGCGGCCCCGTTCGCAACGCCGGCGCCGACGCGCCGGCCCCCACATCCGGGATTCCGAAGATGACTCGTTTGAAGGTCGGCGTTGCCGGCGGCGGCTTGATCGCGCAGGTCGAGCACATCCCCAACCTGCTGGCACTGAAGGACAAATTCACGCTTGTCGGCGTGAGCGACCCCTCCGCGGCCGTCCGGGATGCCCTGTCCGGCCGGTTCGGCATCGCGAGCGTGCCGGATGCCGCCGACCTCATGGACCTCGGCCTCGATGCCCTGGTGATCGCCGCGCCGGACCCCTGGCACGGTGCGCTCGCGGCAGCGGCGCTCGCCGCCGGCATCCATGTGTTCTGCGAAAAACCGCTGTGCTACGGCGTCGCGGAGATCGACCGCCTCATCGAGGCGCGGCAGCGGTCCGGCGCCGTGCTCCAGGTCGGCTACATGAAGCGCTTCGATCCGAGCTACGTGACGGCGCTCGATCTCGTACGCGGACGAGGGGAAGCGCTGCGCTATCTCTCGGTCGAGGTGCATGACCCGGATGCCGGCCCGTTCGTCGGCCATCACCCGCTCGTCGCCGGCGGCGCCGTACCGGAGGCGCTGATCGCGGCCACCGCCCGCCGCCGGCGCGAACAGGTCGAGGCGGCGCTGGGCTTCGCGCCGGACGAGACGGTGTTCCGCGGCTTCGCCTCCGCCTACAGCTCGGCGCTGGTGCACGACGTCAACGCCGTGCACGGCCTGCTCGACGCGATGGGGCTGGAAACCGGCGATGTCCGCGGCGCGGCGCTGTTCGCCGGCGGCGCGGGCGGGCAGGGCGCGGTGGCGCTGCGCGGGGGCGCCTCGCTCTGGACCATGACCCACGTGGAGGTGCCGGGCGTTGGTGACTACCGCGAACGCATCAGCCTCTATTTCGACGACGAGATCGTCGAGCTGGTGTTCCCGGCGCCCTATCTGAACCACCATCCGACCCGGCTCACCGTCCGGCGCAATGCTGGCAGCCGGCTCGAGGCGACGGAGATCCGCTCCGGTTACGAGGAGGCGTTCGTTCGCGAGCTCGAAGGGTTCTGGCGGGCGGTCGTCGAGGGCGGCCCGAACCGCAACCCGGCAACCGACGCCCGCCGCGACCAGGCGCTTCTCGTCGCCCTCGCGCGGGCCGCGGCCGGGGAGGTGCCCGCGCAGGCCGGGGC